>NZ_PSUC01000141.1:0-6758 GCF_002931635.1 Rathayibacter sp. AY2B7
CCGACGCCGCTGCCATCGATCCAGTCTGCGCGATCGGGGAGGCGCGGGGCCACCCGGTACGAGGACGCCGCTCCGGCTCCGCTGCGCGAGGGAGGCCGACCTGGACTACTCCTCGTCCGCCCGGTAGACCTTCCGGAACGCGTCCTTGCGGGCGATCCTCCCGCCGCGGAACTCGTAGATGTCGCAGCCCCGCGTGACCTGGGGTCGGCCGTCGGGGCCGGTCCCGGTGAAGGACCAGGTGGCCGCGCCGCGCGTCCCGGCGATGAGGGGAGCCCCCTCCTCGTGCCGCTCCTGTCCGGTGTCGAAGGCGAGCATGAGCGCGAATCCCTCGCGGACCTGCTCCTTGCCCGTCCAGGTGCGGCCGGGCTCGGGGCCGACGGACGCGCCGTACACGCAGTCGTCGGTCATGTGACTCATCAGCGCTTCGAGGTCGTGGCGGGTCCAGGCGTCGCTGAACGCGGCCAGCACCTCGGGCGTCATCTCGCTCGTGCTGGTCTCGGTCGAAGAGGAGTCGTCCATGGGCGGGCCTCGGTCCTTCTGATCGGTGGACCGTCGTCGGTCGCTCTGCGACCGTGGCAGGTGAGCGGTCGCGGCGGCAACGCCCTCTAGCGGTCATGTCCGGAAGCGGACGGCCGGCGGATCAGCGGTCCGTCGACCCGCCGACCAGCGGGTGAGCGCGACGGCGGGGGGCGGTGCACTGCGGGCGGCGGGAGCGGCCGCCGAGGCGACCCGCTTCACCGGGCAATGCCGCGTCCCGATGCTGATCCCCTTCGCGGAGGCCGTGCCGAAGTCGGACGCGGGCCGGCCCTCCTCCGCCTCCTCGGTCGCGGCACCCGGGTCGCCCGCGGCGGCCGGATGCTAGGCGCTCGCCGCCTCCTCCGCCACCTCCTCCCCGCCGGACGGCGCCGACGCGCAGGATGAGGAGCACCGGTCGTGGCGGGCACCGACTCCTCACCCGACCGGCACCGAGACCGCCACGAGCCCGCGCCGGCGGGAGGACAGCGAGAGCACCATGGGATTCTGGGGACCGATCGACGAGACCCGCGGCACGCGCCCGGTCGACGAGCCGCTCGGCGAGCTGGAGCTCGTGCACGCCTTCACCAGCGGGCCGATGCCCACCGGCGTCAGCGTCTCGCACACCGGGCGGATCTTCTGAACTTCCCCAAGTGGGGGGACGAGGTCCCGGCCACGGTCGTGGAGCTGGTCGACGGAGCGGCGGTGCCCTACCCGGACGAGGCCTGGAACACGCCGTCGGGAATCGACGACGCCGACGCCCTCGTCTCGGTGCAGAGCATCGTCGTCGATCCGGCCGACCGGCTCTGGATCCTCGACACCGGCAGCCCGATGTTCGAGCCGACGAAGAAGGGCGGCCCCAAGCTCGTCCGCGTCGACCTGGCGACCGACACCGTCGAGCAGGTGATCGTCCTCGAGCCCGACGTCGCCCTGCCGACCACCTACCTCAACGACGTGCGCTTCGATCTGCGGCGCGGCATCGCCTACATCACCGACTCGGCCGATTCCGGCCCGAACGGGATCATCGTCGTCGACCTCGAGGCGGGGACCGCCTGGCGCCGCCTGCACGACCACCCGAGCACGAAGGCGCTCACTCCTCCGGAGCTCGTGCCGATGGCCGAGGGCCGCGTGCTGATGAAGCGCCCGGCCGACGGCGACCCGCAGCCGGTGACGATGGGCGCTGACGGGATCGCGATCTCGGCCGACGGCGAGCGCCTCTGGTACTGCCCGCTCGCCTCCCGCCGCTGGTTCAGCGTGGCGACGTCGGCCCTGGTCGACCGGTCGGTGCCGGACGAGGACGTCGCGGCGACCGTCGTAGACGAGGGCGACAAGGGCGGGGGAGCGGACGGCCTCGAGACGGATGCGCTGGGCCGCTTCTACGCCACGAGCTACGAGAACAACGCGATCGTCCGCCGTCGCACCGACGGCACGATGGAGACGATCGTGCACGACGAGCGGCTGCTCTGGCCGGACACGATGTCGATCGCGACGGACGAGCACCTGTACGTCACCGCGAACCAGCTGCACCGCCAGGCCGACTACCAGGGCGGCACGGATCTGCGCACCTACCCGTACTCGCTGTTCCGGGTGCGGATCGGAGCGGGGCCGGTTCTCCTGCGCTGAAGGCCCCCGCCCGGTCTCCTGCGCCGAGATCCGCAGCGCGGATCAGCGCCAGTGGGCGAGCTCCGTGCGGAGCGTCGCGCGGGCGCGTGCGAGCAGTCCGCGGACGGTCGAGGACGACAGTCCCAGCTCGTGCGCGATCGCGTCGTAGCTGCACTGCTCCAGCTGGCGCAGCTCCCAGCAGCGGCGCTGGGCCGCGGGCATGGCGGCGAGCACCCGGTTGGCGTCGGCGGCGAGCGAGCCGCAGTGCGCCGCGTGCTCCGGGTCGTCGGCGGCGGAGGCGGGGAACTCGTCGTCCAGCTCGGCGCGCAGCCGCGAGACGCTGGAGCGGAGCCGGTCCACGCTGCGGCGCCGGGCGGTCGTCACGAGCCAGCCGGCGATGGTCTCGCCGTCGATCACGCTGTCGACGTGGGTCCACGCCGCGAGGAAGGTCTCCTGCACCACGTCGTCGACGTCGGCGCTGCTGCGGAGGGTGCGGGCGGCGGTCGCGCGGAGCAGCCCGGTGTAGCGGCGGACGATGGTGGCGAACGCCCGGTCGTCGCCCTCGGCGGCGCGGATGACGAGCATCCGGTCCGAGTCGGGCTCGAGCAGGGCGAGCGGCGGCGCCGCGATAGGGGCGGTGCGGGACCTCGTGGGGTGGGCGGGGGTGGTCGTGAGCATGCGGACTCCGGTCGACTCGATGTGTACGCATGATTCGGAGGCGCGCTCATGCCCGGTTTCCCGCGTCGGGACCCCAGAGAGAGGGGCAGGTCTGTCCGCGTCTCGGGGACGTCAGCGCCGCCGCGACCACCAGCGGCGGGGCCGCTCGGGCGCCGCGGCCGCCCGTGCCGCCGTCGCTGCGGTGCGGGCGTCGCGCCGCTGCGACCAGGCGGTGACCTCCGCCTCGATCTCCCGGAGCGGGGTGACGACGGGCGGCCCGCCCAGCAGCTGGCGGCGTGCCTCGATCACCCGCGTGTTGAAGTCGGCGAGCTCGGCGCGCACCTCCTCCTCGCGGTGCAGGCGGTCGAGGCGCTCGTCGAGTGCGCGGTCCTCGGCGCGGAGGAGGAAGGCGGCCGGGCCGATCCCGGTGAGGTTCTCGCGCTCGATCTTGCGGCGGATCCACCAGTCCGGATCGTGCGCCGCACCCAGATCCGGCAGCGGCTTCCCGGAGCCGGGGAGGTCGTCGAAGTCGCCGCGGCGGATCGCGAGCTGGATCGCCGTCTCGACGAAGGCCGCCCGCTCGATCGGGTCCTCCGGCAGGGCGGGCTGCTGCGGCTCCTCCTCGCCCGCGGCGCCGGCCCGGTACCGGGCGGCGCGCTCCCTCGCATCCGACATCCCTCCACGCTAGATCGCGCTCCTCGCCCCGGGCAACCACCCTTCAGGCCGTCTCCGCGGGCGGTACGCGGCGGCTCGACACCGGCCGCGCGGTGTGCGTAGTATTGATACTCGATAACATCGACGATCGATAAGGAGCGCGCCATGACGAGTGTCATCCCCAGCGGACCGGTCCGGGAGCGCCCGCGCGTGTTGCGGGTGGCGAGGGCGGTCCTGCTCATCGTCGCCGTCTTCTCCGTGCTCACCGCGCTCGTGCAGACCTGGACCGTCACGACCGGGCGCTCCCTGCTCGTCTTCGGGGGAGCGGACGGCCGGCTCCCGCTCCGCAGCCTCCCGCAGCTGCTGCAGGCGGAGCCGCGCGAGGGCACCGCGCCGACCCTCGCCGACGCCGCCCTCTCCCTCCGCCTGCTCGGTGCGCTGCCGAGCCTCCTCCAGGCGATCACGATCGTCCTCGCCACCGTCTTCCTCCTCCGGGTCCTGCGCGGCATCGCGGCCGGGCGCCCGTTCGACCCCTTCGTCCTCGCGAACTGGCGCCGTCTGAGCCTCGCCCTGCTGATCGGAGGAGTGGCCCAGGGCCTCGCCGACACCGCGGCGGGCCTGTACCTCAGCTCCGGCATCGGCCTGCTCTTCGGCGCAGGCCGGGTGACCGGCGAGCAGCGCGACGCCTTCCTCGGCGGCGACTACCAGGCCATCGGGACGAACCTGCCGCAGTGGCCCGTCCCCGTCCTGCTCGCCGGCGTGGTGGCCCTCGCCCTGACGGCGGCGTTCCGCGCCGGCGCGAAGCTCGAACGGGACGTCGACGGCGTTGTCTGAGCCCGCCGAAGACGAGAGGCACCGGATCGACTGCCACCTCGGAGCAGTGCTGGCCGAGCGCGGCGTGACCCTCACCGCCCTCTCGGCCCGCACCGGCATCACGATGGCGAACCTCTCCATCCTCAAGAACAACCGCGCCCGCGCGATCCGCTTCACGACGCTGACGCTCATCTGCGACGCGCTCGACTGCACCCCGCAGGAGCTGTTCTCGATCCGGGCCGTCGACGAGCGGGCGTAGCGGCGGGCGGATCGGCCAGGGGATCTCTGCGGGGCCGATGGTGTGGACGCCGTCCGATCGGATCGCCGATCGAGCGGGTCTCAGTCGCGCTCCGTGTCCGCCCCCCCTGGGATCGGCCGGAGCTCCGCGGAGCTCGCTGTCGTCCCGACCCATGGATGAGCCTCACCAGCGCGGACGCCCCGTCGTCATCGCGGGAGTGGCGATCGCCGCTGCAGCCGTCCTCTCCGCAGCGATGTACTGCGAATCCGCTCGCCGTCGTCACTGGGACCCTGCTCGAGCCGGTCGGCGTGCTCGTGCGCGCCGCGCTGCGGCCGCTCCCCGCTGCTCAGTCCAGCGGGTAGCCCGGCAGCCCGTCGATGCTGACCGCGTTCCGCGTGGCGCGGTACTCGGCCATGCCGTCGGGGCCCTTCTTCTCGGCCTGGAGGAGGAGCAGGTCGCGCTCGCCGACCGGCTCCATCACCGGCACGCCCCAGCCGCACGCGTCGCTGATGCGGGTGAGGTCGACGGTGACGACCGCGCGGGTGCTCGGGTGCTCGGGGTGCTGCTCCGCGACCTCGGCGAACGCCTCCGAACCGGGCAGGTGCACGGAGCCGGTGCCGTGCAGGCGCACGATGCGCGGACGCGGTCCGAACGACGCGAACATCAGGCACACGCGCCCGTTCTCGCGCAGGTGCGCGATCGTCTCGACTCCGCTGCCCGTGTAGTCGACCCAGCCGACGCGCCGCGGACCGAGGATCGAGAACGAGTCGTGGCCGCGCGGCGACATGTTGACGTGCCTGTCGGCGGCGAGGGGCGCGGTGGCGACGAACCACATCGGCTGCTCGTGGATCCAGGAGGAGAGGCTCTCGTCGATCTCGTCGTAGACGTGCGCCACGGGGTCAGGCCCCGGCCGCGCGGCGGACCAGCTCGGTGACGGCGGCGCGCGTCTCGGCGTCGGCGGAGACGAGCGCGTAGGCGGTCGGCCAGATCGTGCCGTCGTCGAGCTGGGCGCCGTCCTGGAAGCCGAGGGTCGAGTAGCGCGTGCCGAACTTCGCGCCGGGCTGGAAGAAGACGATCGCCTTGCCGTCGGAGCGCGCATAGGCGGGGAAGCCGTACCAGGTCTTCGGGAGGAGGTCGGGAGCGGTCTCGCCGACGACGTCGTGCAGCATCTGGGCGATCGGCCGCTCCTCGTCGGTCATCGCGGCGATCGCGGCCTCCGCGTCCCTGCGGTCGGCATCGGCCTTGTCGGCGCTCTTCTGCCGCTTCGCCTCCGCCCGCAGCTCGGCCGCGCGCTGCTTCATCGCCGCGCGCTCGTCCTTCGAGAAACCGTCTTCGGAGGCCATGTCCGCCCGTCCCGTCCGTCTGCGGCTCCCGGTCCGGGAGCGTCCCCGCACATCGTGACAGCGCCGCACTCGCCGCACAACGGCGGGAGCGGGCGCCACCGTGCCCCCCGGAAGCCCAGCCTCCGCGGTTAGCGTGGGCGGATGCGCCTCCTCCTGATCCGCCACGGCCAGACCCCCTCCAACGTCGCCGGGCTCCTCGACACCCGCATCCCCGGACCCGGGCTCACCGACCTCGGCCGCACCCAGGCCGCAGCGCTGCCCGGTCGGCTCGCGGGCGAGGGGATCGGCGCGCTGCTCGTCTCGACGATGGTCCGCACCCACGAGACGGCCGCCCCTCTCGCCGCGGCCCTCGGGCTCGACCCGATCGAGCGCGACGGCATCCGCGAGGTCGCGGCCGCGGGGCTCGAGATGCGCGGCGACGAGGCGGCGGTCGAGGAGTACATGGGGACGGTCTTCCGCTGGGCCGGCGGCGAGACGTCGATCCGGCTCGCGGGCGGCGAGACGGGCGACGAGTTCGCGGCGCGCTACGACGCGGTGGTGGCGGAGGCGGAGGCGCTCGGGCACGAGGTCGTCGCGCTGGTCAGCCACGGCGCGGCCATCCGCTGCTGGGCGGGTCTGCGCTCCCTCGACCTCGATGCGCGCTTCATCGCCGACCACCTGCTCGACAACACCGGCGTCGTCGTCCTCGAGGGCTCGGGCGACGCGTGGACGCTCGTGTCCTGGCAGGGCGAGCCCGTCAGCGGAGTCGGCGCGGCGGCCCCCTCGGGCCCGGCGGGCGAGACCACCGTCTGAGCTGCGGGGCCTCCTCGCCGGTCGAGCAGCGGCCGATGGAGACCGGCCGGAACGAGCGCCGCCGGCCGCGCCATCACGGTAACGATCGCGCAACACTCCGGAAACGAGCTCCGACCAGCACATTCGCTCGCGCGGATCGGTTCATC
>NZ_PSUC01000142.1:0-6714 GCF_002931635.1 Rathayibacter sp. AY2B7
TCGGCCTCCCTCGCGCAGCGGAGCCGGAGCGGCGTCCTCGTACCGGGTGGCCCCGCGCCTCCCCGATCGCGCAGACTGGATCGATGGCAGCGGCGTCGGCACCGGTCGGATGGGGACGTCTGCCCGCTGTGTCGTGGCTGATGGTGCGCGCCTTCACGCGTCACCGCGTCCTCGCCGTCCTGGCCTTCCCGACGGCGCTGCTCTCGCTCACGCCCTCCGTGATCCGCCGCGCCGCCCACGAGACGGCCGACCGGAACGGACTGGTCGTGTTCGGGCGCTACCGGCCGGTCGCCGACGCCCTGGTGAGCATCGCCGTCACCGTCCCGGTCGTCCTGCTGGCCGTGGTGGCGGCCGTGTGGGTCGCGCTCTCGGGGCTGCTCGGCGCGGTCCTGGTCCTCGCGGCGCTCCTCGGCGGAGCCGTGGGGGCGGGGGCCCTGCTGGTCGGGACCCCCCTCACCGCGGCCGTCGGCGCGGAGACGCCCCCCGGGCGGCGGTGGACGGTGATGGCGCTCTCGCAGCGCCCCGGGACCCGCCTGTCGGCGCTGCTCGCGACGCGGGAGCTGCTGGCCACGGTCCCCGCGGGAGGAGTCGTCGTGGCGGTCGCCGCCGACGAGCGGCTGGCGGACAGCTACTCGCGCCTCGGCTTCTCCCGGGGACGGGGCCTGCGGGTCTTCCAGCAGGTCTGACCGGCCTCCTCCCGGATCGCGGGGAGGCCGGCGGCTCGGTACGGTGGGGCCCGTGCAGTGCGGCTGAGACCCCCCGATCCCCGTCGCTCCGGCCCGCTCACTCCGGCCCGCTCCCTCCGGCCCGCTCGAGCGCGATCGAAAGGCTCCCCGTGTCCGCACTCCTCCCCCTGCAGGGCAGGACCGCTCTCGTCACCGGTGTCTCGCGGCGGCGCGGCATCGGATTCGCCGTCGCCGCGAGGCTCGCCTCCCTCGGCGCGCACCTCGTCGTCCACCACCACCGCCCTCACGATCTCGACCTCCCCTGGGGAGGCGACGACCTCGATGCGGTCCGGTCCGAGCTCCGCGCGCACCTCACGGAGGGCGCGCGGTTCGCCGACGTCGCCGCGGACCTGGCCGATCCCTCCACGATTTCCGGTCTGATCGGAACCGCTGCCGACCTCACCGGGAGCCTGGACGTCCTCGTCTGCAACCACGCGAAGAGCGGTGACGACGGCAGCATCCTCGACATGACGCCTGAGCGGCTCACCGCGTTCTGGGACGTCAACACCCGCTCCACCCTCCTGCTCACCGCGGAGTTCGCGCGGCTCCGGGCACCGCGCACCGACGGACCCCGCCGGCCCGGCGACCGGATCGTCGGGGCCGGGCCCTACGCCCGGGCGCAGGGGCACGTGTTCTGGATGACGTCCGGCCAGATCCACGGCGCGATGCGCGGAGAGCTCGCCTACGCCGCGAGCAAGGCCGCACTCGCCGGCGTCACCGCCACGGTCGCCGCCGAGCTCCTGGAGCTCGGGATCGTGCTCAACACGATCGATCCCGGTCCGGTGAACACGGGATACCTGGACCCGGTGACCACCGACCGGTCGCTCGAGGACCTCGAGGAGTACGTCGCGAGCACGCCCTTCGGCCGGGTCGGCACGCCGGCGGACCCCGCGGAGCTGATCGCGTGGCTGGCCACGTCGGCGGGCAGCTGGGTCGTCGGGCAGGTGCTCACGACCGACGGCGGGTTCAGCCTGTGACCGGAGCGGCGGGGAGCCGTCCGGCGACGACGACCGGCGGGACCGGGCCCGGGGATGATGGGCCCATGGGAACTCGTGGGGCCGGAGTGCTGTGGGTGGTGAGCGCGCTCGCCTACGTGGGAGCGGAGGCGGTCGCCGCGTCCGCGTTCCCGGGCTACAGCTACGCACGGAACTACATCAGCGATCTCGGCGTGCCCGAGGTGGGCGTGTTCCAGGGGCGCGCGATCGACTCGCCGCTGCACGCGGTGATGAACGGCGGATTCCTCCTGCAGGGGGCGCTCTACCTCGCCGCCGCCGTCACGACCGTGCGGGCGGCGCGAGGCGGATCGCGGGGGCTGTTCCTCTCCCTCGCCGTGGTCTACGCCGTGGGCATCGCCGTGGTGGGCCTCGTGCACGGGAGCAGCGCCAGTGCGCAGAACGGGATCGCCGGCCTGCACGTGGTCGGCGCCGCGATGGCGATCGTCGGCGGCAACGCGGCGTCGATCGTCGCCGGGGCCGCGGCCCGGCACGGCCGCGCCCCATGGGCGCTCGGGACGGTCGGGATCGTGCTCGGTGCGGTCGGCCTGCTCGCGCTGCTGATGCTGCAGGTCGACACCCGCGTGCCCGGCGTCGACCTGCTGCCCGACGGCGTCTGGGAGCGCGCCTCCGTCTACGCCGTCACGGCCTGGCAGCTCGCCACCGGCCTGCGGCTGCTCCGGCGCCCGGAGGCGCCGCGGCACCCGCTGCCTCCTCAGACCGCGGGCAGCGGCGCTCCGATCCGGTAGAAGCGGTCGGCGGTCGCCGCGAAGACGTCGCGCCGCTCTACCGGGGAGAGTGCCGCGGTGAGCTCGTCGAACGCGGTGTACAGCTCGGAGAAGCTCGAGTAGAGGCTGTCGACGGGGAAGTTGCTGCCGAGCATCGTCCGCGCCGGCCCGAACGCCTCGAGCGTCTCGTGCACGAACGGCGCGATCGACGCGCGGGTCCAGGAGTGGTCGTTCGTGCCGATCGCCGAGATCTTCACGACCGTGTTCTCGCGCTCAGCGACGGCGCGCAGCCCCCTGCGCCACTCGTCCACCGAGTCGGAGTCGCGGCCGATCGGCATGCCGAGGTGGTCGAGCACGATCGCGGTGCCGGGGAAGGCGCCGGCGAGCTCGGCCGCCTCCTGCAGCTGCGAGGGGAACACCTGCAGGTCGAACGACAGGCCCAGCGGCTCGAGCCGCGCGAAGTGCGCGCGCCAGACCGGATCGGCCGAGATCCCCGGCCGGTCGCGGTGCGTGAAGACCGGATCCGGGTGCCAGTTCAGGATGTCGCGGACGCCGCGCGTCACGGAGTACCCGGCGTGCTCCTCCAGCTGCCGGGGCGCGTCGGCGTCCAGGAGCGACACGTGCGCGACGTGCACCGTCGGCACCGGGCGCTCGCGGGAGAGGGCGTCGATCCAGGCCGTCTCGGCGAGTGCGTCGGCCGCGCCGTTCTCCACGTGCACGGAGGCGGCGAGCGTCACGTCCCGGGCGTCGGCGAGGTAGTCGTCGACGCTGTAGGAGCGGCGGATCGGCCGGTCGTCGCCGTGGTAGCGGAAGGGCTCGGCCGGCCCCTCCAGCCACGGGTAGGAGCGGCGGAGATCCGTCAGGTGGTGGTGGGCGTCGATGACGACGAGTCCGCTCATGCGTGCCTCCCCGGGGTCGGAGCGCCGAGGCGCGCGATCGTGCGGACGACGCCGGTGTGGTCCAGATCGCCGTCGCCGTCGGCGACCATCCTCTCGAACAGGCCGGTCACGGCGGTGATCGCGGGCAGGACGACGCCCTCGGCGTCCGCAGCCTCGCGGACGTAGCGGAGGTCCTTCAGCTGGTTGCGCGCGCTGCCGCCCTCGGCGAAGTCGTCCTCCAGCCACTTGGCGCTCTTCTGCTCGAGCACGGTGGTGCGGGCGAGGCCGCCCTGCAGCAGCTCGACCATCACCTCCGGGTCGAGTCCGGCGGTGCGGGCGAGCAGCAGGGCTTCGGAGACGACGGCGACCGTCCCGGCGACCACGATCTGGTTGCAGAGCTTGGCGGTCGCTCCGGCGCCGCTCGGGCCGAGGTGGCGGACCGTGCGGCCGAGCCGCGCGAGCACGGGGAGGACGCGGGCGACCGCCTCCGTCTCTCCGCCCACCATGATGCTGAGGGTCGCGTCCCGGGCGCCGACCGTGCCGCCGCTGAGCGGGGCGTCGACGACGCGGACGCCGTGCTCCTCGGCGAGGCGGGCGGCGAGAGCGGCCACCGCCGAGGGCGCGACGGTCCCGTGCACCACGAGCACCGGATCCGCGATGCCCCGCTCGCGCCAGCCGGCGAGCAGGCCGTCCTCGCCGTCCAGCAGCGACTCGACCTGCGCGAGGTCCGGCAGCACCGTCAGCGTGATGTCGGCCGCCGCCTCGCGCGGAGTCGCCGCCACGCGGGCCCCGAGCGCGGCGAAGGGGTCGGCCTTCGCGCGGGTGCGGTTCCAGACCACGAGGCCGCCGTCGTCGACGAGGTTCCGCGCCATCGGGGCGCCCATCGGTCCGAGGCCGAGCAGCGAGAGCGTCACGGGGCGACCTCGGCGAGCTGGTCCGGCGCCACGTCGTCGAGCAGCACCGCGGCCTCGAAGCCGAGCAGCTCGCGGGAGCGGGTGAGGTCGAGCCCGACGGAGCGGCCCGGCAGCTCGCCGCGCGGCACACCGGGGGCGATCGCGTCGAGGGCGGCCGCGGTGTCGCCGCGGAGGTAGGTGAGCGGAGCGGCGACGAGGATCCCGGGAGCGGGAGGCGTGTCGTGCAGCAGCGCCGCGAGCACCGAGCGGGCGGCATCGGCCGCGTCGAGGTAGCTGAAGCCCTCCGCCGCCTGGCGGCGCGGGTCGGCGGCGATTGCGGTGCGCAGGTGCTCGCCGAACCGCCGCCCGCCGTCGAGGGTGATGTCGCGCACCAGCGGGAAGCGGAGGCCGGTGAGCTCGAGGCCCCAGGTGGCGTGCGCCATCCGGGCCGCGTCCTCGCTCGCGAGCTTCGAGAGCGAGTACTCGTCCGAGATCCGGGGCGCCGCATCCTCGGAGTAGGGGAACACGGGCGGGAGCGCCTGCTCGGCCCCGAGGGGGTAGCCGTTCGCGTTGATGCTGGAGGCGTAGACGACCTTGGCGACTCCGGCCGCCGCGGACGCCGCGAGCACCGCGAAGGTGCCCACGGCGTTCACGCGGTAGGTCTCGACCGCGTCGGCCATCCCGAGTCCGGCGTAACCGCCGAGGTGGACGACCGCGTGCTGGCCGGACAGCGCCTCGGCGAGGACGGCCTCGTCGGTCACATCGCCGACGACGGTCCGGACGGCCGGGTCCGCCCCCGCGTCGCTCCGGTCGAGGACGGTGACGACCGCTCCCTCCGCCAGGAGCGCCGCGACGGTGGGCCGCCCGATGAGGCCCCGGCCGCCCGTCACGAGGACCCGCGCACCGTCGAGGGCGGTCAGCGCCGTCACGCGTTCACCGACGGCGTCGACTCGGTCGGAGGAGCGGCGACGTCCTCCTGCTTCTTCCTGCGGCCTCTGGAGAACATCGGCCAGCCCTTGCTGCCCTGGTCGAGCGTGACGGCGATCAGGACGACGAGGCCGGTGACGATCTGCTCGTAGAAGCTCGGCACGTTCAGAAGCACCAGGCCGTTGGTGAGCGCGCCCAGGATGAGCGCGCCGACCAGGGTGCCCGCGATGCGGCCCTCGCCGCCCATCAGGTTCGCTCCCCCAATGACCGCCGCGGCGATCGCGGTGAGCTGGTACGGGCTGCCCGCGTCCGGCTGCGCGGCGTTGATGCGGGCGACGATGACCAGGCCGGCCAGGGCCGAGAGCCCGCCGGAGATGCAGTAGACGGCGATCTTGACGCGGTGGACCCGGACCCCCGAGAGCCAGGCGGTCTCCTCGCTGCCGCCGACCGCGATCACGTTCTGGCCGAACACGGTCTTGCGCAGGAGCAGCCAGGCCGCGACTCCGACGACCGCCACGATGACGACCACGACGGGCACGCCTCCGATGTAGCTGTTGAGCAGGAGGATGAACTCCTTCGGCACGTCGTAGACCGGCTTGCCGTTGGTGGCGACGTAGGCGCCTCCCTGGAACACGCTCATCGTGCCGAGCGTGGCGATGAAGGGCGGCAGGTTCAGCTTGGTGACCAGCAGGCCGTTGATCCCTCCGCAGATCAGGCCGAGGACGATGCCGGCCGCGAGACCGAGCAGCGGGGGCACGCCGCCGTTGACCATCAGCGAGGCGCTGACGATCCCGACGAAGCTGGCCATGGCGCCCACAGCCAGGTCGATGCCGCCGGTGATGATGACGAAGGTCAGGCCGATGCCGATGATGGCGTTCACACTGGCCGACACCGCGACGTCGCGGAGGTTGCCGATGGTGAGGAAGTTGGGGTTCAGCACGCCCAGGATGACGAAGAGGACGACGGCGGCGATGTAGATGCCGAAGGCCTGCAGGTTGAAGGAGCGCCGGCGCGGGGTGGCGACGCTCCCGGTCTCGGGGGAGGTCATGAGGTTCCTTTCGCCACGCCCATGGCGTTGGCCACGATGCTGTGCTCGGTGATGTCGTCGCCGACGTGCTCGGAGACGAAGCGCCCGGACCTCATCACGAGGACCCGGTCGCTGATGGAGATGATCTCGGGCAGGTCGCTCGAGACGACGATCACGGCGTGCCCCTCGGAGGCCAGCTGATCGATGAGCTCGTAGATCTCGACCTTGCCGCCGACGTCGACGCCCTTGGTCGGCTCGTCGAAGAGGAAGACGCTCGCTCCGAGCCAGATCCACTTCGCGATCACGATCTTCTGCTGGTTGCCGCCCGAGAACTGGCGGGCGTTGAGACGGACGTCGGCGGGACGCAGCGACATGCGCCGGCCCATCTCCTCCGCCGTCTCGATCTGCCGCTTCGTGCTGATGAAGGGGCCGAAGCCGTTCAGCTGCCGGTCGGAGGTGAGGGCGACGTTCGCGTAGGCCGGGGTCTGGAGGACGAGGCCCTGGTGCTTGCGGTCCTCGGGGATGAACGCGATGCCGGCGTCGC
>NZ_PSUC01000143.1:0-6548 GCF_002931635.1 Rathayibacter sp. AY2B7
CGACGCGGTTGGTGAGCGTCTCGCTGGTGCCGTCGGAGCCGGTGCTGGAGCCGGTGACGCTCGCGATCATGTTCAGGCGCACGCGCACCGCCTCGTCGGGACGCCAGGCGTCCGCGACCGCCGCTCGCGCGCCCTCCTCTCCGATCACGATCGGCGGACCGGCGGGGACGAGCGGCCGGAGGATCATGCGGCCAGGTGCGCGCGGACCTGCCGCTTGGTGCGGCCGAGCAGCGCGGTCATGCCGCGCAGGCGCAGCGGCGAGACCGCCTCCGAGAGGCCGATGGTCTGCGGGAAGTCGTCGGGGACGGCGAGCACCTGCTCGGGGGTGAGTCCGGCCAGGCCCTGCGCCAGGATCGACGCGAAGCCGCGCGTCGTGGGCGCCTCGCGGGGAGCAGTGGCGTGCAGGTGCACGATCCCGCCGTCGACGTCGACGACGATGAAGACCGGCGCCTGGCACTCCTCCACGCGCTCGAAGAGGTCCGGGTGGTCGCGGTAGCGCTCGGGCAGGTCGGGGAGCTCGTTCGAGAACTCGAGCAGGAGCTGCAGGCGCTCCGGCTTCTCGAGGGCGAGGAACTCCTCGCGGATGTCGCGCAGAGCGTCGGGGAGCGTGGTGTCGGTCATCCGGTCCAGTGTCTCATCGGGGGAGGGGCGGCGGGCGGTCGCAGCGGAGGCCGGGAGCCCGGATCCGGCCCGTCGACGGGCGGATCGGCGCTCCCGGCCTCCGTCGTGACGCGTCAGCGGGCCGCGGGGGCCTCGCCGGGCTCGGCGCCCTGCACGATCGGGACGCGGACGGCGCTGCCCCACTCGGTCCAGGAGCCGTCGTAGTTGCGGACGCCCTCGAAGCCGAGGAGGTGGGTCAGCACGAACCAGGTGTGGGCGGAGCGCTCGCCGATCCGGCAGTAGGCGATGACGGAGTCGCCGTCCTTCAGCCCCGCGCCCTCGCGGTAGATGCCGTTCAGCTCGTCGAGGGGGCGGAAGGTGCCGTCCTCGGCGGCGGCCCTGCCCCAGGGCACGTTCTGCGCGCTGGGGATGTGACCGGCGCGCAGGGCGCCCTCCTCCGGGTAGGCCGGCGCCGTGGTGCGCTGCCCGGTGAACTCCTCCGGGGAGCGGACGTCGATCAGCGGGTTGCCGAAGTGCGCGAGGACGTCGTCCTTGAAGGCGCGGATCTCGGCATCGCTGCGCTCGACGACCGGGTACTCGGCGAGCTCCGGGGAGGAGGCGTCCGTGGTCGTCGGGCGGCCCTCCGCGAGCCACTTGTCGCGGCCGCCGTCGAGCAGACGGACGTCCTCGTGGCCGAAGAGGGTGAAGACCCAGAGCGCGTAGGCGGCCCACCAGTTGTTCTTGTCGCCGTAGACGACGACGGTGGTGTCGCGGGCGATGCCCTTGCCGCCGACGAGCGCGGCGAACGCGGCACCGTCGATGTAGTCGCGCTGCACCGGGTCGTTGAGGTCGGTGTGCCAGTCGATCTTGACGGAGCCGGGGATGTGACCGGTCTCGTAGAGCAGGACGTCCTCGTCGGACTCGACGACGACGAGACCGGGAGTGCCGAGGCGCTGCTCGAGCCAGTCGGCGCTGACGAGCCGTTCGGGGTGCGCGTAGGAGGCGAACTTCGGCGACGGATCGGTTTCGACGGACAAGGAGGACCTCCAGGATGGTGCGCGGAGCGCGGGCGTGATTCCACGGCGGGCTACGCTGGAGCCCGCCCTTCAGCGACAGTACGCGTCCGCGGACGACGCCGCACGGAGGGCGCCGTAAGAGTTCGACACAGAACCGCGGCGGCTCCGTGCCCGGTGCGGCCGCCGCCACTGAGCGCACGGACCCCCGCCGTGCGCAGGATGCGAGACGCGAGTGAGCCCCGACGACGTCCGATCGACGAGCAGCCTGACCGCCCGCTCGCCCCAGATCAGCGGGCACGAGATCGCGTCGACGCTGGTGCCCCCGCGCCAGTTCGAGGGCGCCACCTTCGAGAGCTACCGTCCCGACCCGGAGTACCCCTCGCAGGCCGACGCGGTGGAGGCTCTCCGCGCGTTCGCCGCCGGCGGCGGATCCAAGGGCGGCGGAGGCGGCTTCCTGGGCTTCGGCCGGAAGAAGGCCCCCGCGGTCAAGCCGGGCGTGTACCTCGACGGCGGCTTCGGCGTCGGCAAGACCCACCTGCTCGCGGCGATCTGGCACGCGGTGCCGGGCCGCACCTACTTCGGGACGTTCATCGAGTACACCGCGCTCGTCGGCGCGCTCGGCTACGCGGCGACCGTCTCGCTCCTCAAGGGCTCGGCGCTGCTGTGCATCGACGAGTTCGAGCTGGACGACCCGGGCGACACGATGCTGATGACGCGGCTCCTCGGCGAGCTCGTCGCCTCCGGGACCCGCATCGCCGCGACCTCGAACACCCCGCCCAACGCTCTGGGCGAGGGGCGCTTCGCCGCGGCGGACTTCCTCCGCGAGATCCAGTCGATGGCCGCCCACTTCGAGACGATGCGGATCGACGGCACCGACTACCGGCGCCGCGACATCGAGGGCCACGCCGTGGTGCGCACCGACGGGGAGATCGACGCTCTCGTCGCGGCCGCCCCCGCCGGCTCCGTCGTCACCGACGACCCGTTCGCGGACGCCGTGCACCACCTGGGCACCGTGCACCCCTCCCGCTACATCAAGGTGATCGACGGCGTCGACACCATCGTGCTCCGGGGCGTCACCGCTCTGACCGACCAGACCGACGCCCTGCGCCTCGTGGCCTTCATCGACCGGGTCTACGACGCGCAGATCCCGGTCCTCGCCTCCGGGACGCCTCTCGACGAGGTCTTCGGCGGCGACATGCTGAGCGGCGGCTACCGCAAGAAGTACCTGCGCTCGATGTCGCGGCTCATCGCGCTCACCTCGATGGCGCCCCGCTCCTAGGGCGGATCCGCTCTCCTCCCGGTGTTCCCGGGGTCGTCGTCGTGCCGTCCGCCAGCGCCCCGTAACGCGCTTTTTACACAGGGGCCTCGGCCGTAACCTCCGCGAAACGCGGTGCCTCACGGGACGAAACCTCGCGCCACCAGACTGTCGGCTACCCGAGGTGACCCGACACCCGCGTGTCTCCAGGCCGTGCTCCGACGCAGCGTCCTCGCTCCGGGCTTTTCTCTGCACACTCACGAGAGGTTCAACAATGGATCAAGGCAATACCGCGTTCCTGCTCATCGCAGCCGCGCTGGTCCTGCTCATGACCCCCGGGCTCGCCTTCTTCTACGGCGGCCTGGTGCGTGCGAAGAGCGTCATCAGCATGATGATGCTCAGCTTCGGAGCCATGGGCCTCATCGGGGTCCTCTGGGTCCTGTACGGCTACGCGATCGCGTTCGGCAACGGCCCGTCCGGCCCCGCAGGGACCGACACCTTCGTCGGCATCGACGGCGTCCTCGGCATCGACACCGCCCAGATCGGCCTGCAGGGCATCTACAACGACGCGCTCGGCGAGCAGACGTCGGCCTACCCGACGCTGGCCTTCGCCGCGTTCCAGGCGACGTTCGCGATCATCACCGTCGCGCTCATCTCCGGCGCCATCGCGGACCGCGCGAAGTTCGGCGCCTGGATGGTCTTCGCCGGTGTCTGGGCCACCGTCGTCTACTTCCCGGTCGCCTCGTGGGTCTTCAACTTCACCCTCGGCGACGACGCCACCGTCGTCGACGGCGGCTGGATCGCCTACGGCGTCGGCGCGATCGACTTCGCGGGCGGCACCGCCGTCCACATCAACGCCGGAGCGGCGGCCCTCGCCCTCGCCCTGGTGCTCGGCAAGCGCGTCAACTTCACCAAGGGCGCGCACCAGCCGCACAACCCGCCGTTCGTGCTCCTGGGCGCCGGACTGCTGTGGTTCGGCTGGTTCGGCTTCAACGCCGGCTCCGAGCTCGCCGCCGACGGCATCGCGGCCGTCGCCTTCCTGAACACCATCGCCGCTCCGGCCGCCGCGATCCTCGGCTGGCTCGTCGTCGAGAAGATCAAGGACGGCAAGCCCACCTCGATCGGCGCCGCCTCGGGCGCGGTCGCGGGCCTCGTCGCGATCACCCCGGCGTGCGCCAGCCTGTCGCCGTTCTGGGCGATCGTCCTGGGCGTCATCACCGGCGCCGTCTGCGCCCTGGCGATCGACCTCAAGTACCGCCTCGGCTACGACGACTCGCTCGACGTGGTCGGCGTGCACCTGGTCGGCGGCCTCATCGGAACGCTCTACATCGGCTTCTTCGGCACCGGCGTGGGCCTGTTCCTCACCGGCGACGCGAGCCAGCTCGGCAAGCAGGCCCTCGCGGCCTTCACTGTCCTCGCCTATTCCTTCGTCATGACGCTCCTCATCGGCTGGATCATCCAGAAGACGATGGGCTTCCGCGTGAAGAACGAGGACGAGATCGCCGGCATCGATACGGCCATCCACGGCGAGGCGGGCTACGTCCTGGCGGACTGACCCCCTAATCCGCAGCACCCGACGGGGTGCCGGCTCTCCGGAGCCGGCACCCCGTCGGCGCGTCCGGGACGGGCGACCGCCGGGCGCGCCCCGCGGGCGGGCGGCTGAGAATCCGGGCTAGGGTTCCGGGGTGCCCTCCTCGCGCTCGGTCGTGTCCCTGCTCCTCCGACTCCTCGGCCGCGCGGTCGCCCCGCGGCCGGACGCCGGGCCCCGCCCGCAGCGCCCGTACCTGAGCACGACGGCGCCGACCCCGGGCGCGAGCGGAGTGGGCCGCACCGTCGAGGTCGACCCGTCGCGGCTCCGCGGGGTCCGCCTGGGCTACGCGCCCACGCCCGACGGCGACCCGGACCCGGGCGAGGTCGTCTGGACCTGGGTGCCCTACGAGGAGGACGACGGCCGCGGCAAGGACCGCCCGGTGCTCGTGCTCGCGGTCGAGAAGTCGGGGACGGTGCTCGCCGTGCGGCTGAGCTCGAAGGAGCACTCCGACTACCTGGCCGTCGGCACCGGCGGCTGGGACCCGGACGGGCGCCCCAGCTGGGTCGACCCGGAGCGCGTGTTCCGCGTGCACCCCGCCGGGATGCGCCGCGAAGGAGCAGCTCTGGAGCGTGCTCGGTACGACGCCGTCGCCCGGGTGCTCTCGGCGCGGTACGGCTGGCACTGAGCGCTCGACGCCGTCGAGCGGCCACGAGTGGTCGCCGCTGAGCGCCTCAGGGGAGATCCCTGCCCGTCGAACGAGGGCCGTGCTCCTCGGAGGAGGCGTCAGACCGGGTCGATCGGCACGAAGCCCGCGTACTTCGCGGCGCGGCCGTCCCCGGAGGACGTGCCGGTGAGCCTGCGCTGCACCCACGGCGCGACGTGCTGCCGGTAGTACTGCACGGTTCCGCCGCGCCGGAGTGCGGGCTCGAGAGCGTCGGGCAGCGCGGCGGGCGGCGTGAGCCCGAGCGCCCGCAGAACCCGGTCGGCCACCCGCCGGTGCCCCCGCGGGCCGAGGTGCAGACGGTCCTCCGACCACAGCTCCGGGTCGGCGAAGGCGGGGTCGTGCCAGTTGTCGGCGACGACCACGTCGGTCCGGTGGCTCGTCCGACGCAGGACGGCGTCGGTCAGCGCGTCCCCGCGGCGGCGGATGAGCGAGCCGAGCGGGAGCCGCGCCGACGGGTCGGCGCCGGCCAGGGCGATCAGCACGACGCCCTGCTCGTCGCAGCGCTCGAGCACACGGAGGTAGGCGTCGGCGATCCGCTCGATGTCCGCGCGCGGGCGCAGCATGTCGTTGCCGCCTCCGTTGAAGGAGAGGTGGGTCGGTCCCAGGGCGAGCGCGGGCTCGAGCTGCTCGGCGAGGATCGGCGCGATGAGCCGGCCCCGGATCGCGAGATTGGCGTACTCGATCCGCTCGCCCGTGGCCGCCGCCCATCCCGCGGCCGTCAGATCGGCCCAGCCGCGGGGGGTGCCGTCCGGCCGCTCGTCGCCGACGCCCTCGGTGAAGGAATCGCCGATCGCGACGTAGCGGACGGCCGTCATCGGCGGGTTCCGGAGGTGCGCATCGTGGCACTGTACCGCTCCGCGGCCGGGCTCAGGCGCGGCGCCTCAGCGGGGTGACCGGTGCCGAGCGGATGCTGCTGGGGCGGGCCGGCGTCGCGGCGCCCGGCGCTGCGGCGAGCAGCTCCTCCTCGGGCCGGGTGCCGGGTCGGTGCTCGCGCTCGGGACGCGGGGCGGCCCGGAACCAGGCGGCCAGCGCGGAGGACCGGCGGTGCCTCCGGTGGTCGCGGTCCAGCTCGGCGGTGCCCCGGTAGCCGGAGCCCCGGGCGATGCGGTCGAGGCCGCCGAGAGCGACGGGGGTGCTCGCCATCAGGACGGCGGCCAGCTCGAGTCGGCGGAGGGCGAGGTGCTCGTCGAGGCCGAGCCCGTAGCAGCGGCGGAACCGCAGCCGCAGCAGCAGGGCGGGCATCCGCAGCTCGGCGGCGAGGTGGTGGACGGTGAAGCGCCGATCGAGGTAGCGCTCGTTGACGAGGGCGGCCGCCGCGATGGCGACGACGTCGGCGCGGTACCCGGGGGCCAGCAGGCCGAGGTCGCCACGGCCGAGCACGCGGGCGGGAACGGCGGTGAGGGCGGCGACGGACGCCTCCAG
>NZ_PSUC01000144.1:0-6500 GCF_002931635.1 Rathayibacter sp. AY2B7
AGGGGATGCGCAGCGCGGCGAAGATGTCCTCGTAGAAGCCGCGGCCACCGAGCAGGAGCTCGTGCACGATCTTGAGGAACTCGCCCGAGCCGGCGCCCTGGATGACGCGGTGGTCGTAGGTCGAGGTCAGGGTGATGGTCTTGCCGATGCCCAGCTCGACCAGCGTCTTCTCGGACGCGCCCTGGAACTCCGCCGGGTACTCGAGGGCGCCGGCTCCGATGATGCAGCCCTGGCCCTTCATCAGGCGGGGGACGGAGTGGACCGTGCCGATGCCGCCGGGGTTCGTCAGCGAGAGCGTGGTGCCCGCGAAGTCGCCGGCGACGAGCTTGTTGCCGCGCGCGCGCTTGACCAGGTCCTCGTAGGCCGAGAGGTAGGCCGTGAAGCTCAGCGTGTCGGCGCGCTTGATGCTCGGCACGAGCAGGGCGCGCGTGCCGTCGGGCTTCGGCATGTCGATCGCGATGCCGAGGTTGACGTGCGCCGGGGCGACGACCGCGGGCTTGCCGTCGACCTCGTCGTAGAACACGTTCTGGCTCGGGAAGTCCTTGAGCGCGCGGATGAGCGCCCAGCCGATCAGGTGCGTGAACGAGACCTTGCCGCCGCGGGTGCGGCGCAGGTGGTTGTTGATGACGATGCGGTTGTCGATCATCAGCTTCGCCGGGATCGTGCGGACGCTCGTCGCGGTGGGGATGCTGAGGCTGGCGTCCATGTTGGTCGCGAGGCTCTTCGCCATGCCGCGGAGCGGGGTGACGACGTCCTCGTCCGGCGTCGAGTCCTCGGCGGAGGGCTTGCTCACCGGAGCGTCGGCCGGGATCGGCTGCGCCTTCGGCTGCTTCGACGTGGTGCGGGAGGCGGGGGTCGACTCGGAGGAGGAGGCCGCGGCGGGATGGGTCACGGCGCCTCCGCCGCTCGACGAGACGCGCTCGGCGGCAGCGGCGGGCTTCGAGGCGGCGGGCGCGGGGGCCGCGGCGGGAGCCGGAGCCGGAGCGTCCTTGCCGGAGTTCGCGAGCTGGGCGCCGTAGCGCTCCAGGATGGGCCACCAGGACTCGTCCACCGAGGCGCGGTCGGCGCTGTACTGCTCGTACAGCTCCTCCACGAGCCACTCGTTGGCTCCGAAGTCCTCCGCGCCCTGCTCTGTTCCTGCTCCGGTCAACTGGCTCGACACAGCCGATCGCCCACTCTCTCCGTTGATTCGTCCTCGATCATCCGGACGGGCCCGTCGCATCCCTCGGCGCCTGCCACCGCGGCGGAGGAGGTCGTCCTCGCACCAGCGGGAACCGGTGCCGTCGCCTGGTCCCGTCCCGGTCGTCAAGCCTAGCCCCGTTCCCTGCACGGCCGACCCGGGGCCGCGCCGGAGTAGCGTTTCCCCCATGCGTTTCTCCGGCGGAACACCCTCAGGCGACCTCACCTACTCGGACGTCTTCCTCGTCCCCGGCCGCTCGTCGGTGACGAGCCGCCTCGACGTCTCGCTCGCCCCGGGCGACGGCACCGGGGCGACGATCCCCGTCGTCTCCTCCAACATGAACTCGGTCACCGGTCAGCGCCTCGCAGCGACGCTCGCGCGCCGGGGCGGGCTCGGCGTCCTCCCGCAGGACATGCCTCTGCAGGCGCTGGACGCCGCGATCCGCTGGGTGAAGCGCCAGCCGGTCGCCTTCTCCGGCGCCCTCACCGCTTCGCCGGCGACGACCGTGGAGGAGGCGCTGCGCATCCTGCCGGCCGTCGCCGGCCACGGCTTCGTGGTGCAGGAGGAGGGCGGCGCGATCCTCGGCTGCGTCCCGGCCTCGCGTCTGGCGACCGCGCTGCCGGACGCGCGTCTGGGCGACCTGGTGCACTCCGCCACGCCCTCGATCGACGCCGACGACGTGCCCACCGCGCGGGCCGCCTTCGACCTCATGGTGGCCGCCGACCTCGACTTCGCCCCGGTGCTGCACCACGGCGCCCTGGTCGGCACGCTGTCGCGCACCGGCGCCCTCCGCTCCACCGTCTACGACCCGGCGCTCGACGCGGACGGGCGTCTGCGCGTCGCGGCGGCGATCGGCATCAACGGCGACGTCGAGGCGAAGGCGCGCGCGCTCGTCTCCGCGGGCGTCGACGTCCTCGTCCTCGACACCGCGCACGGCCACCAGGAGGGGATGCTCCGGGCGCTCCGGACGGTCTCCGCGCTCGATCTCGGAGTGCCGATCGCGGCGGGCAACGTCGTCACGGCCGACGCGGTGCACGACCTCGTCGACGCGGGAGCGGACATCCTCAAGGTCGGCGTCGGCCCCGGCGCGATGTGCACCACCCGGATGATGACCGCGGTCGGCCGCCCGCAGTTCTCGGCCGTCCTCGAGACGGCCGAGCGCGCGCACGAGCTGGGCGCCCACGTCTGGGCGGACGGCGGGGTGCGCTACCCGCGCGACGTCGCCCTCGCGCTGGCCGCGGGCGCCGCCTCCGTGATGATCGGCTCCTGGTTCGCCGGCACGATCGAGGCGCCGGGGGAGCTGCGCAGCGACGCGGCCGGCCGGGTCTACAAGGAGAGCTGGGGCATGGCCTCGGCCAAGGCGGTGCAGGAGCGCTTCGACCGCCTCGACGCCTACGAGCTCGCCCGCAAGCGCCTCTTCGCCGAGGGCATCTCCTCCTCCACCATCTACCTCGACCCACTGCGGCCCTCGGTCGAGGACCTGCTCGACATGATCACCTCGGGGGTCCGCTCGTCCTTCACCTACGCCGGCGCCCGGAGCGTGGCCGACTTCCACGAGCGGGCGCACGTGGGCCTGCAGTCGGCCGCGGGCTACGAGGAGGGCAAGGCGCTGCCGGTCAGCTGGTGAGCGGGCGCCGCGTGCTAGAACCGAGCCCATGACCATCGTCGACAACGCCGTGTACGTCGACGGCCGCCGCATCCGGAACCCCGACTCGCTCGAGGACACCTTCGAGCTGATGCGCGACGAGCACGGCATGGCCTGGATCGGCCTCTACCGCCCGACGCGCGAGGAGGTCGAGGCGGTCGCCGAGGAGTTCGGGCTGCACCCGCTCGCCGTCGAGGACGCGCTGAGCGGGCACCAGCGGGCCAAGCTCGAGCGCTACGACGACGGGCTCTTCGTCGTGCTGCGGCCGGCGCGCTACGCGGACGCCGCCGAGACGGTCGTCTTCGGCGAGCTGCACGTCTTCGTCGGCCCCGACTTCGTGGTCACCATCCGGCACGCCGACTCCCCGGACCTCGCCCGCGTGCGCCGCCGCCTGGAGGAGGATCCCGCCCTCCTCGCCCGCGGGCCCGAAGCGGTGCTCTACGCGATCCTCGACCAGGTCGTCGACGAGTACGCGCCGGTGGTGTTCGGCGTCCAGGGCGACGTGGACGAGATCGAGGACCAGCTCTTCGGCGACGACTCGGACGACGGGCTCTCCGAGCGCATCTACCGGCTCTCGCGCGAGGTCATCCACTTCCAGCGCTCGGTGCAGCCGCTGACCGCCCTGCTGCACGAGCTGCTGCAGGAGTCGACGCCCGTGGAGGGGGAGCCCTCGCCCTCGCCGGAGCGGATCGAGCTGCGCCGGTCCCTCCGCGACGTGCTCGACCACACCATCCGCGTGACGGAGGCGGTCGACTCCCTGCGCGCGATCCTCGACAAGGCGCTCACGGTGCACTCGACGCTCGTCTCGCGCCGGCAGACCGAGACCGGGCTCGCCCAGAACGACGTGGTCCGCAAGATCTCCTCGTGGGCGGCGATCCTCTTCGCCCCGACGCTCGTGGCCGGCATCTACGGGATGAACTTCGACGACATGCCGGAGCTGCACTGGCGCCTCGGCTACCCCTGGGCGCTGGGCCTGATGGTGCTGTTCGGCTTCGCGCTCTACGCGGTGTTCAAGCGGAAGAAGTGGCTCTGAGCCGCCGCGTCGGAGCACGCCCGGCGGCGCTCCGCGGCGGGTAGACTCGGCGCCACAATGGACGACCCTCCCTCTGCGCATCCGGCCTGTTCCGCTCACTGCCGTGCTCCTCGGACTCCCGCTCGACGCTCCGGTGCCGCCGCTCCGCCGGCCCGCACCATCCGGCCCTCCTCGCACCTCCCTCTCGTGACCGGGGGCGACCACCGTGGGAACTGAGTGGCTCCTCCTCGGCGTCGGCCTGCTGCTGACCCTGGGCACCGGCGTCTTCGTCGCCAGCGAGTTCGCGCTGGTGAACCTCGACCGGGCCGACCTCGAGGCCCGTCGCGACCGCGGCGAGACGCGCCTGGGCATGACCATCGCGGCCCTGCGCGTCACCTCCACGCACCTCTCGAGCGCGCAGCTGGGCATCACTCTCACGACGCTGCTCACCGGCTACACGATGGAGCCCGCCCTCTCGACGCTGCTCCAGGAGCCGTTCAGCGGACTCGGCATCCCGGAGGAGGCGCTCGCGCCGGTCATGACGGTGGTCGCCATCGTCATCGCGACCCTGCTGTCGATGATCCTCGGCGAGCTGGTCCCCAAGAACTTCGCCCTCGCTCTGCCGCGGGCGACCGCGAAGCTCGTCGTGCCGCTGCAGACCGCGTTCACGACGGTGTTCCGCCCGGCCGTCGCCCTGCTGAACGGCAGCGCGAACGCCCTGCTGCGCCTGGTCGGCATCGAGCCGAAGGAGGAGCTCTCGGGCGCCCGCAGCGCCGAGGAGCTCTCGAGCCTCGTGCGCCACTCCGCCAGCGCCGGACTGCTCGAGGAGGACACGGCCGACCTGCTCGGGCGCACCCTCCGCTTCTCCGCCCTCACCGCGGGCGACGTGATGACGCCGCGCCTGCGCCTGTCGACGGTCGAGCGCGCGAGCACCGCGCAGGACGTGCTCGACCTCGCCCGCACCACCGGGTTCTCGCGCTTCCCGATCACGGACGACGACATCGACGACATCGTCGGAGTCGTGCACGTCAAGCAGGCCGTCGCCGTGCCCCGCGGCAAGAGGTCCGACGTGCCGGTCACGGCGCTGCGCTCCGAGCCGCTCCGCGTCCCCGAGACCATGAAGCTCGACGTGCTGCTCACCGAGCTGCGCGGACGCGGCTTCCAGCTCGCGGTCGTCGTCGACGAGTACGGCGGCACGGCGGGCGTCGCCACGCTCGAGGACCTGGTCGAGGAGCTGGTCGGCGAGGTCGCCGACGAGCACGACCGCTCCCGGGCAGACGTCGTGAAGCTTCCCGGCTCCACCACCTTCCCCGGCATGCTCCGCCCCGACGAGGTCCTCGACCGCGCCGGCGTGCACATCCCCGAGGAGGGCCCCTACGAGACGGTCGCCGGTTTCGTGATGAGCGAGCTCGGCCGCCTCCCCGCCGTCGGCGACCGGGTCGACGTCGAGGGCGGCTCGCTGCGCGTCGAGCGCCTGGACGGCCGCCGCATCGACCGCCTCCGCTTCACGCCCGACCCCGACGCGGACCCGGACGGGATCCCCGACCCGCTCGCCGACGTCGCCCGCGGACACCGCGGACGGAAGGAGTCCGACGATGAGTGACTGGGCCGGAATCGCCTGGCTCGTGGTGCTCCTCGCCGCGAACGCCTTCTTCGTCGGAGCGGAGTTCGCGGTCATCTCCGCGCGCCGCTCCCAGATCGAGCCCCTCGCGGAGAGCGGACGCCGCAGCGCGATCACCGCGCTCGCCGCGATGGAGCACGCCACGCTGATGCTCGCGACCACGCAGCTGGGCATCACCGTCTGCTCGCTGCTGATCCTCAACGTGAGTGAGCCGGCGATCCACCACCTGCTCGAGGTGCCGCTGCACGCCGTCGGCATCCCGGACGAGCTCTCCGGCACCGTCGCCTTCGTCATCACGCTGCTGATCGTGTCGTTCCTGCACGTGGTGCTCGGCGAGATGGTCCCCAAGAACATCTCGTTCTCGATGCCCGACCGCGCCGTGCTCCTCCTGGCGCCGCCGCTCGTCGCCATCGCCCGGGTCCTCCGCCCGATCATCGTCGCCCTCAACGCGGTCTCCAACGGAGTGCTCCGCCTCTTCAAGGTGGAGCCCAAGGACGAGGCGAACAGCACCTTCACGCTCGAGGAGGTGCAGACGATCGTCGACCAGTCCACCCGCGAGGGCACGCTCCGCGACTCGACCGGGACCCTCCTCGCCGCGTTCGAGTTCACCGAGAAGAAGGTCCACGACGTCGCCCTGCCCCTCGACGGGATCGTCAGCCTCCCCAGCGGAGCGACCCCCGCCGACGTCGAGCGCGCCGTCGCCAAGCACGGCTTCTCGCGCTACGTGATCCTCGGCGAGGACGGCACCCCCGAGGGCTACATCCACCTCAAGGACGTCCTCGACCTCGACGGCGACACGGAGGGCGCCAAGTTCCGCCTCCCCGTCCCCGCCAAGCGCATCCGCCAGCTCGCTTCGATCTTCGAGGCCACCGACCTCGAGGACGCCCTCGCGATCATGCGGCGCACCGGCGCCCACCTCGCCCGGGCGTTCGACGAGCAGGGCCGCGCCACCGGAGTGCTGTTCCTCGAGGACATCATCGAGGAGCTCGTCGGCGAAGTCGACGACGCCACCCGCCGTTAGGCGCGGGCCGCGGAGGGGCCG
>NZ_PSUC01000145.1:0-6189 GCF_002931635.1 Rathayibacter sp. AY2B7
GAAGTCGGATGCTGACGGCTCCGGGTGCTGAAGGGCTGAAGGGCTGAAGGGCTGAAGGTCGCTCCTCGTCGAGCGCAGTCTCGGCGAGCCAGTCGCGGCCGATCATCGCGGCGGATGCCTGCTCGTCGACGCTGCGGGTGTTGAGCTGGAGGAGTCCCTCGGGCGTGAGTGCGGCGCTGATCGCGTCGATGATCTTGGCGGCGTCCCCGTCGATCTTCTCGCTCGCCACGGGGACGACGTCGGAGTCACTGCGGCCGGCGCCGGCGGTACGGAGTCGTCGTCGACACCCGGACGAGGCCCGCGCGCTCGAGGATGGGCCGCGAGTACTCGGTCGAGTCGCTGTGCACGAGGGTCTTCCCGAGGGCCTGGGCGGAGGCGGCGCGGGCGGCCGTGACCAGGCCGTAGAGCCCGCGTCCGCGGTACTCCGGCAGCGTCGCTCCGCCCCAGATGCCGGCGAAGGCGGTTCCGGGGACGGGCTCGAGCCGGCCACCGGACGCCATCCGCCCGTCGACTTCGGCGACCCACAGCTCCATGCCGTCGCCGCGCGCCAGGCGGGCGACGAGCGAGTCGGCGATCGACACGTCGACCTCCTCCTCGAAGGCGGCGTCGATCATGGCGCTGAACGCGCGGACGTCCGGCTCGTCGACGACCCGCCGCAGCACGACCCCCTCCGGGACCGGCCGGTCCGAGAGCAGCGCCTCGACCGGGCCGATCATGATCGACTCGGCCTCGTCCGGCGCGAAGCCGTTCGCGACGAGCGCGTCGTGCAGGCCGGGGGCCTCGTCGTGGCCGCGGGTCTTCCACTCGACGCGGGTGATACCGGGATCGGCGTCGAAGTGTGCGCAGGCCGCGGCGACCAGGCGGGCGATCTCCGCGGAGGAGGCGCCGGCGAGGTCGCGGTAGGTGACGAAGCCGCGTCCGCCGGCGAAGGTCACCAGATGCAGAGGCCCCTCGCGCGTCACGGAGACGGCGCTCGGGGTCTCGGCGTCGGAGCGGAGCTGGTCGTCGTAGGCGCGGAGGTAGTCGGAGCTCATCGCCCCGACGCTACCCCCGGACCCGGGCGATCAGGTCCTGGATGAAGGGGATGACGTCCTTCGCCTGGTCGACGCTGGCGAATCCGGTGGCGACGAGCGGCCAGATCGAGCCGATGAGCGTAGCGATCACGGCGGCCACCGCGGCGACCCAGGCGAGGGCCGCGTTGCGGGAGAGGAACGCGACCGCGAGGCAGGCCAGGCCGACCGCGTAGCTGAGGACGATCGAGAGGACGATCGCGCCGACCGGGACGTCGAGCGCCCCGGCCGTGGTGCCGTCCGCCGCGCCGATCAGCCCGAGGACGGGCAGCAGCACGGCGACGACGACCACGAACGAGAGCACGACGCCCGTGCCGAGCGCGATCCAGGCCGCACGCGGCTTGCGTCGCGCGCCGTACGAGCGGGTGCGCACGGGACTACTCCCGACCGGCGGCGGACGACGCGCGGTCGTCCTCGGAGCGGTGGGCGTCGGCGTCGTCGGACGCGTCGTCGCGATCGGCCGCGGCCTCGTCGCGCTCGACGTGCTCGGGCTCCTCCGCCGGAGCGACCTCGACGGTCGCGGTGCGGGGGTCGCCGTCGTCGTCGACCGGCTCGACCTGGACGCGCACCACGAACTCCGCGGTCTCGACGACGGCCGGGGCCGCGTGCGTCTCGACGCGGGGGTCGTCCTCGTCGCGCTCGGCGGCGCGCTCGGCGTCGGCCGTCTTCTGGGCGGCTGCGCGCTCGTCGCGCTCGTCGGCCGCACGGTCCATCGCGTCCGCGGCGTCGTCGGCGGCGTCCGCCAGGCGTCCGCGGGCGGAGTCGACGGCACCGGAGACTGCGTCGCGGGCGTTCCCGGCGGCCTCCTTGGCGGAGTCGCGGGCGTCGGACGCGGCGCGCTTGGCGGTGTCGACGAGCGGCTCCTTATCCTCCTCCGGCTTCTCGATCGGGTCGAACGGGCCGTGGACGTCGGTCGCCTCGACGTTGACGACGACGTGACCGCCGGCGACCGGCTCCGCCACGCGCTGCACCTGATCGCGGACGGCGTCCAGGACCTCGCGGACAGGGTGGGGGTACTCGACGACGAGGTCGATGTCGACGGTGGTGACGCCGTCGGCCTTCGAGACCGTGACTCCGGGGACGGTGCTGGTGCCCAGCACGCGGCGAGAGGCGCGGTCGAGGCCGCGGGCGACGGCTCCACCGAGGTGGTGGACGCCGGACACGCGCTGGGCGCTCTCGCCGGCGGCGGTCGCGACCCGGCTCTCGGTCGACTCGGGCTCGGACGGCTTCCCGTCGCGGCGGGCGGACTCGCGCCGGCTCTGCTCGTTCGGGGTCGGCTGCTCATGGGTGCGGATGCGCTCGACGGTGCCGGGCTCCATCGGATCGGACATGGGTGCTCCTTCAGAAAGACTTCCATCCCGCCTGAGCGGGGCTCTCCGGCCCTCCCGATCGGGAGGGCCGGACGGTGGTGCCGGCGGCTACTGCACGCGGGCGGTGCCGCTCATCTTCGTCCGCAGACCGCTGACGATCTGGATGACGACGGGCGTCTCCTCGCCGAGGAGGGCGTCCCACTGGCGGACGGCCTGGTCGACCGTCTGCCGGGTGCGGGCGGGCGAGGCGCCGCGGCGGGTGTGCGCGGTGACGCGCAGCACCTTCTGGTGCTTGATCTCGAACGCGGTCACGTCGACCGCGACGATGGACGGCTCCTGTGACAGGGCCTCCTCGAGGACCTGCTCGGCGACCTTCGCGTCGATGGTGACGGAGCCGCCCGTGGGCGTCCCCGCTCCCTCTCCGGAGCCGACGCGCAGCAGCGTGGAGGTGCGGCCGCGGCCCTGGCGCACGATGAAGCGCACCAGAAGCAGGATGAGGACGAGCGCGACGACCGCGATGACCCAGAGGATCCACGGGGTGCCGCCCGAGAGGGCCTGGCTCGTGGGGTCGGCCGCGTCCTGCGCGGCGGTGGACACGTTCTCCTGGACCTGCGGGAGCAGCGACCCCACCGCGACGGCGCCGCCGGCGAGGAGGAGGACGAGGCCCACGACGAACAGGAGCAGCCGGTTGAGGAATCGGTTCGTGGTGGTCATCAGCGGACCGTTCCCTTCTCGGACAGGCGCACCTTGGAGCGCAGGCGCGGGGTGCAGTCGAACGTGGCGAGCTCGGCGTCGACGGCCTCGCGGATCGGCGTGACGTCGATGCTGCGGCCGGAGGTGCGGGAGACCGTCACGTCGACGACGCGGGATCCGACCGACACCGACACGTCGTCCGGGTCGACGTCACCGGCATAGCCGGCGGTGCGGGCGACGGCCTGCGCGATGACACGGTCGTCGACGATCGCCGCGGTGCGGTCGGTGCTGACGGCGCGACGGCCGCGACGGCCGGGCTTGAGCGACACGACGATCAGGACGAGCCCGATCAGCGCGAGCACGGCGCCGGCGGCGGCGGTCAGCGCGATGGGCGCTGCGGCCGCGTTGAGCAGCGAGGACGCTCCGTCCTGCGGGGCCACGAGCAGCGCGGGCTGGCCGAGGACGGCGAGGACCGCCTCCGTGCCCAGCCACGCGAACAGGAGGATGAGCAGGACGGCGAGGACGATCGCCGATCCGGAGCGGGACGAGTGCGTCTCGCGCCGCACCAGGCGCGGGTAGAGCGCCCGGCCGGCAGTGGTGGGAGTCGTCACGACACCCTCCTTCGTTCTCGGAGGTCGGCACCGGTGATCCGGAGGTCGACCCGGCCGATCGTGGAGCCCGTCAGTTCGAGGCAGCGCGAGCGGATGGTCGTCTGCGCCCGGCTGAGTCGGTCCAGCAGCGTCCCGGAGGACCGGCGGCCCGTCTCGCCCAGGGGCGTGACGTGGATGGGGGCGTGCGCGACGACGTGGAGGCGTCCTCCCTCGTCGTCGAGCTCGACGGACACGTCGGACGAGTTCACGTCCAGAGCCTCCGCGGTGACGGCCGACACGACTCGGCGCACGGCGCGCGAGCTGATCGTCGTGCGGCCGTGGCTGGCCTCGTCGGCCATCACCGCCGCGGTCACGAGGACCGCCGCCCGCGGAGGGTGTCGCCGAGTGAGCGCAGGTCGAGCTTGCCCTCGACGACCCGCCCGACGCCGTAGCCGATCGCCATGGCGAGCGCGACCCAGAGGAGCGCCCAGAAGCCGAAGACGAGGGCGGTCAGCGCGAGGACCGCGCCGAGGACCAGGCCGATGTGGGACGGAGTCACTTGACGCGGCTCTCGGTCTCGTCGTCCTTGTCGTCCGAGGGGATGAAGACGTCGGAGATAGTGACGTTCACCTCGGCGACCTCCATGCCGACGACCGAGGAGATGGCCTCGGAGACGGCGGAGCGGATGCTGTCGGCGAGCTTCTGCAGCGCGACGGGGTACTCGGCGACGACGGTGATGTCGGCGGCGACCTGCTTCTCGCCGACCTCGACGGAGATGCCCTGGCCGCGGTCCTGCGCGTTGATCGCGTTGCGGATGGCGCCGATGGCGCGGGCGGCGCCGTTGCCCAGGTCGTGCACGCCGGGGACCTCGCGGGCCGCGATGCCGGCGACCTTCTCGACGACGCCGTCGGCGATCGTGTTCTTGCCGGCCGAGGTGGCGGTGCCGTGCTTGGCCGAGGAGGCGTTGGCGAGGCTGGTGGGGGTGACGTTGGTCATGATCTTCTCCAGATGGTCAGAGGTCGTGGCCGGGGCCGCGGTGCTCACGATCCGTGGCACATGATGAAGACGTGACCCGCGGCCCGGACGTCCCGGTGGTTCAGCAAAGGTGCAGGGAACGTCGAGCGGAGATGCGTTTCGCGGCCACCGGCGTCCACAGGCCCCCGCGGCGCACTCGCTGAGCGGCCAGCGGAGTGCACAGGCCGCTTCAGGCCGAGGTCGCCGTCCCCGCCAGGAGCCGACGGTCGCGCCGACGGGTGAGGGCGCGGCGCCAGGTGGGGCTCCCCCGCTCCTCGGCGACCGCGTCGAGGCCCCAGGACAGCAGGAGGACGACGACGAAGGCGACGAGTCCTGCTCCGTCGCGGCCGATCAGCGGCCGCAGCTGTTCGGATGCGGGCGTCCACGCCCGCAGCGCGGTCGGCGTCGCCGTGCTGCCGCTGGACTCGCCGGTCGAGGTCGAGCTGATCCTCCGGATCCGCTGGCCATGTCCGGCAGCGCCTTGAGGTGTACGACCGTACCCTTTTCATGATGATGGACATCGACTGGGCCTCCGGCTCCTGGACCACCCCGCCCGCGCGCGTCGCTATCGCGGAGGACGGACTGCGGGTCACCGCGAAGAAGGAGAGCGACGCCTGGCGCATCACCTCCTACGGCTTCGTCCACGACACCGAGCACGCCCTCCTCTCCCCGCTCGAGCAGGACACGGCCGTCGAGGTGTCCTTTCGCCTCGACTTCTCCGCTCAGTTCGACCAGGCGGGGATCTTCGTGAAAGTCGACGACACGACCTGGATCAAGGCCGGTGTCGAGCGCAGCGACGGCGAGGACAGCCTCGGCGCAGTCGTCACCCGCGGCCTCTCGGACTGGTCGCTCTCGCCCGTCCCGGAGTGGCGCGGGCGGCTCGTCACGATGCGCGCCAGCCGGTCCGGCGACGCGCTGACCGTTCGAGCCCGGGTGGAGGACGAGCCGTGGCGACTGGTGCGGGTCGCACCCCTCGATCCGAACGCGCCGGTGGCCGCCGGGCCCTTCTGCTGCGCTCCTTCCAGCGACGACCTCACGGTGCACTTCACGGTCTGGCGGACGGGGCCGGCGGACGCGGCCCTGCACTCGGAGGACTGATCCGTCGGTGACCACCGCGACTCGACAGATGAGGGCTCCGTCGGACTCCGTGGTGGCGCCGAGCGCCGTAGGAGTGCCGCCGTCCCCTGAGGTGCTCCGACGCCGCTCAGGGATTCGCCGGCGTCCAGGCTCCGGTGAGACTGTGATCCGGGACGCGGCGCCCGACTATCGACGAATCGAACGACTGATCACCACTAGTTGAGACTGTCTCGGTCCGACCTCGCCGCCTCAGCGAGAGGGCCTGCACCCCGGCTTCCGGCTCGCGGCGTCGGTCCTGCTGATCGTCGCCGGTATCCTCACGCCTCTGCAGGCCTGGATCGGCTGGATGCGCACCGAGCGCGCCCTGCGACTGAACACTCCCCTGCCCTCGGCCGCCCTCGCCCTGCCCCTGGGCGTGATCGTCGTCGTCACCGG
>NZ_PSUC01000146.1:0-6130 GCF_002931635.1 Rathayibacter sp. AY2B7
CCCGTCGCTGATCGGCCACAGCGACAGCCTGCTCGAGAACATCCCGCTGCTCGTCGCGCACCCGTTCGGCTTCGGCCTCGGCAAGGTCGGCCCGCGCGCGCAGCTGTACTCGACCGACAGCGTCCTCGTCGAGAGCTTCTTCCTCGTGCTCGCGATCGAGTCGGGGATCATCGTGATGCTGCTGTTCGCGGCGCTGCTGGTGTACCTGTTCCTCCGCGGGCTGCGCGCGCCGACCCTCGACGGCTTCCTGCCCACGGCCGTGGTCGCGGGCACGCTGGTCAGCTACACGGTGCTGCCGACGCTCCAGGAGGGTCCGGTGGCGTACACGCTCTGGATCGTCTGCGGCATGGGCGTCGTGGCGGGGCGGGCCGAGCAGGCGGTACGCGTGGGCACCGCCCGGGTCCGCGAGCCCTCACCCTCGCGCAACGCCGCCCACCTCGACGGGCCGCGCGCCGGCACCGGGGCGCACGTCGTCACTCCCCGCGGGGAGAGGCGCCGGCAGCGGCTGCAGCGCGCGCGCGTCTCAGGCGGACGCCGTCGCCGCGGCGGCGACGACCGTGCTGCGGGGAGCCTGCGCGACCACGGTCCCGAGGACGTCGCCCCCGACGTCCCGTAGCCGGTCTGCCGCGGCGACGAGGTCGGCCGAGGACGAGACGCCGGCGCCCGCGACGAGGACGGTCGTGGCGACCATCTTGCCCAGCAGCACCGCGTCGGTGGCCGAGAGGATCGCGGGGGAGTCGACGATCACGTGGTCGTAGCGGCGCGAGAGGTGCGCGATCACGCGCTCCATCGCGGGGGTGCCGATCAGGTCGCTCGGGTTCGCCTGGCTGCCGCCGGCCGTGAGCACCGTGACGCCCTGGGCGCTGACGGGCAGCGACCCGTCGGCGGGCAGGGTGCCGGTGCGGAGCAGGTCGGCGAGGGTCGGTCCGCCCGTGGGGACGCGGAAGACCGTCGACTGCGCCGGGTCGCGCAGGTCGGCGTCGATCAGCACCACGGTGCGGCCGATCTGGGCGATCGAGACGGCGAGGTTCGCGGCCACCGTGCTCTTGCCGTCGCCCTCGCGGGCGGAGGTGACGAGCAGGGTGCGCTCGTGGGTGCCGGAGCCGAAGAGGAGCGTCGTGCGCAGCATCCGGAACGACTCGGCGACGGCGCTGCGGCCGTCCACGACGAGGGGGGAGCGGCGGACGGCCGTGTCGAAGGGGATCGACTCGAGTACCGGGAGGGTGGTGCCGGCGGCGACGTCCTTCGCCGAGCGGATGCGGGAGTCGCCGAGCGAGCGCAGCACGACGACGCCGACGCCGAGGATGAGGCCGGTCGCTCCGCCGAGCACCAGGTACACCAGCAGGTCGGGGCTGAGCGGCGATCCCGGCACGGAGGCGGCCTCGAGCACCTTCACGTCGACCCGGCTCGTGCCGCCCGTGACGGGGCGCTCGATCTGCGCGACGTAGCTGCGCAGGCTCTCGGCGACCGCGTCGGCGATCCGCGCGGCCTGCTGGGCGTCGGCGTCGACCACGTCGATGCTCATGATGACCGTGCCGGGGAGCGCGGCCGGAGTGACCTCGCCCGCCAGGTCGCCGACGGTCATGTCGAGTCCGAGGTCGTCGATGACGGGCTGCAGCACCGAGCTCGAGTCGACCAGCGCGACGTAGGAGGCCACGCGTGCCTCGGCGCTGGTGAAGGACGCGCCGACCTCGGCGCTGGACTGGTTGTCGGCGGTCGCGACGGAGACGAACACGGTCGTCTGCGCGCGGTACTCCGACTCCGACGCCATGGTCGCCACGGAGGCGGCCGCGAGGCCGAGGGCGACGAAGATCGAGATGACCAGCCAGCCCCGGCGGAGGAGTCGTCCGTACTCGCGAATTCCCACAGTGCCGTCCTAGTCGAGGAGGGATCCGGCGGAGCGGATCGAGACGATGAGCGTGCTGATGTCGATCCTGGCAGAACCGGGCCTCGTGTCACCGGCGCCGGGCCGTGCGGACGCCTCCGGACCGGCGCGGCGGGGCGCATCCGGGCCGTCGGGGGCTCAGGCCTGTCGGATCCCGCCCGGTCGGTGTCGCGGGACGACGGACGGCGGCAGGCCGGACCGCGCCGGACCGCCTCCGCTGCCGCCCCCGGCCGTGCCTAGTTCTTGTAGCTCCTGGTGAGGGTGTTGTTGCCGGGGGTGGGGTCGCCGATCGCGGTGGAGCTCTTGGCGGTGATGGTGGAGGTGCCGGTCTTGGGCGTGAGGACGATGGTCCTGGTGGTGCTCTGTCCGGCTGCGAGGGTGGGGATCTTCCAGGTGAGGACCGTGGTCCCGGCGATCCTGCCGGGGGTGCGGGTGGCGCCTCCGGTGTCGGTGACGGTGGTGGGGACGATCATCTGGATGACGGTGGATCCGGTGTCGCGGGTGCCGACGTTGGTGACGGTGGTGGTGGCGGTGAGGGTTCTGCCGGTGATCTTCGTGGCGGTGGGGGTGAGGGCGACCTTCAGGTCGGCGCGGCTGCCGGAGACGATCTTGACGATGCGGGTGGCGGTCGCGGCGGCCCAGGTGCCGTCGCCGGCCTGGGCGGCGGTGACGATGCAGGCGCTCGTCCCGGTGAGGGTCACCGTTCCCGCGGAGGTGACGGTGCACGGGCCGGTGGCGGTGTAGGCCACCGGGAGACCGGAGGAGGCCTTCGCGGCGAGGGAGTAGGCGACTCCGGTGGTCGGGGTCGCCGACGTGTTCGCGGTGAAGGCGACGGTCTGCGGCTTCTTCTGGATCGACGCGGCGGTCACCACGAGGGTGCGGGTCGCCTGCGGGGCGGCGTTCCGGTCGGTGTCGCCGGCCTGATCCAGGGTGAGCACGCAGTCTCCCGGAGCGGCGAAGGTCACGGTGCCGTTCGCGACGGTGCAGGCCGCGGAGGCGGTCCCGAGGACGATCGGGGCGCTCGACGCGCCGCCGGTGACGGTCGGAGTCCACGTTCCTCCGACGACCGCCGCGGGAGCGGTGGAGGTGAAGGCGACCGTCTGCGCAGCCCTGCCGATCGTGAAGGCGCGGTCGGCGCGAGCAGCGGCGTGCGCAGCGTCGCCGGCCTGCTCGAGGGTCAGGGTGCAGGTGCCGGCGTGGTCGTAGGAGACCGAGCCCCCGGAGACCGAGCAGGCCCCCGAGGCGGTGAGGCGGGGATCCGCGGAGGAGGGGCCTCGGACGATCACCGGCGTGGACGATCCGCCGACGACCGCGTCGCCTGGATCCTCGCCGCCGAACGAGACGGACCCGGCGGCCAGGCCCACCGCGATGGTCTGCGAGACCTGCGGAGCGGCGAGATGACCGGAGTCCCCGGCCTGATCGGCCGTGACGGTGCAGGTGCCGGCGCCTCCGAAGGTGACGACGCCGTCCGTCAGGGTGCAGGCGCCTGAGGCGGCGAGCACGACCGGCTGCCCGGACGCGCCGCCCGTCGCGGCGGGCGTGTAGGTGCCGCCCGGGACGGCGGGGGAGGGGGGAGTGGAGGCGAAGGCGATCGTCTGGGCCGGGAGGGTCACCTGAACGGTGCCGGCGACGTTCGGAGCCTGCTGATAGGTGGAGTCGCCCTGCTGGAACGCGTAGTACGAGCAGGTGCCGACAGCGGTGAGGAGGATGTCGACGGAGCCCGGATCGACCCGGGTCGTGCGGCAGGCGTCGTACGCGACGGCGAAGGCGGGCAGGCCCGAGCTCGTGGTCATCGTGAGGGTGACGGTGTCGCCGACGGCTCCGGTCGTGGGAGGGGTCGGGGCGAGGGTGATCGTCTGGGGTCCCTTCCGCACCGTGAAGGTGGACGACCGCTGCAGAGCGGGCGCGTAGTCCGCGTTCCCGAGCTGGTCGGCGGTGACGACGCACTCCTCGCCGACCTCGGTGAAGGTCACCACGCCGTCGGCGATGGTGCAGCCGCCGGTCGCGCCGTAGGTCGTGGGAAGCCCCGACGTGGCTGTCGCGACGGGGGAGTAGGTGGCGGAGCGCGCGGTGTCGATGCCGTGCGGGTAGTCGTAGACGATGCTCTGCGGGAGGCGGTCGACGGTGAACGATCCGGTGCGCTGCGGCGCGGGGAGGTAGAGCTCCGAGCCCTCCTGGTCGAAGCGGATGGTGCAGGTGCCCGGGCGGAGGTTGCGCACGGAGGTGCCGCCGATGATCGAGCAGACCTCCGGGGTCGTGCTCGTGACCGTGACCGGCAGGCCGCTGCCGGCACTGGCGCGGAGGTCAGCGTCCTCATCCGTCGTGAGAGCGCTCGTGGGGAGGCGGAAGTCGATGCTCTGCGCCTTCCGCACCACCTCCTCCACCGGCTTCGCGACCACCGTGAAGCTCGTCTCGACCGCCGGGGCCGACGCGTAGCGCTGGTCGCCGGGCTGGCCGGCGCGGACGACGCAGGTCCCCGCGGCGACGCCCGCGAACACGGACCGGCTCAGTCCCTCGAAGAGGAACGGAGTGCCGTCGAGCCGACAGACCTCCGGCGTCGTGGTCGTGAAGTCCACCGGGAGACCCGAGGTGGACGTCGCGGTCACCGAGTAGGAGCCGGTCGAGTACGCGTAGCCCGCCAGCGCGAAGGCGACCGACTGGGACCTGGGCGAGAGAGTCCTGGTGCGGACGACGTCCGGAGCCGCGGTCCAGCCCGTCCCCCCGGCCTGGGAGGCGGTGATGGAGCAGAGCCCGCCGACCCGGCCGACCGCGCGTCCCGCGGTCACCGTGCACACGTCAGGAGTGGTGCTGACGTAGGTCACCGGCAGACCCGAGGACGCGGTGGCCTGCAGGACGAGGTCCCGACCGTCGGTGTCGAGGCCGGTCAGCTCCGGGAACGCGATCGTCTGCCCGGTCTGCGCGGTGAGGGTGAAGGTCGAGCGCGTGATCGGCGTCCGTGCGTAGACGACGGGATCCCGGTTGTACCCGTTGAATCCGGTGTAGAGCGCGCGGATCTCGTGGCTCCCGCGCGCGAATCCCTCCGGGACCTCGATGCTCACGGTCTCGGACGTCTCCGCACCGGTCAGCGCGACGGTGCCGAGCGGTCGCTGCGTCTGGCCGGTGAACTCGGTGAACGAGATCGATCCTCCGCCGATCTGGTCCGGCTTCCTCGTGTAGCCGGTGTCGACGTCCCGGTACGAGTTCTTCGAGAGAGTGGCGGTGAGGGTCGTGGGGACGTCGATCGCGGTCGTCGACGCGCTCACCGTCATGGTGGCGTCGGGGAGCCAGGCGACCAGTGCGTCGCCGACCTTGTAGGGGCTGAGCCCGGGATCGGCGATCGGCCAGCTCCCTCCGCCTCCGCCTCCGCCGCCGGCTGCTCCCAGGTTGGTGTAGATGAACTCGCCGCCGCCCGCTCCGCCTCCGCCGCCGCCCGCCGATCCGGCGCCGCCCTGTCCGCCGCTGGCGTAGACGTCGCCCGAAGCCCGCGCGCCTGCTCCGCCGAAGCCGTGAGGGTCGGCGCCCAGGCCGTCCCAGAACATGTGCCCGGTCCCGCCGCTCGCCTCCGAGCCGAACGTCGGGACGGCGTCGAGGAAGCCGCCGAGGTAGGCGGTGTCGCCACCGCTGCCGCCGGTCCCCGGGGTGTCGATCGTCGCGCCGCCGCCGCCGCCACCGGGGAAGCCGCCGGTGCCGTGGCCCGCTTCGCCCGGCCGGCCGGCGGCACCGCCGTCGGAGCCGTCGTACAGGATGGTCGCGTTCGATCCGCTTCCTCCGCCCGCGGCGACGGCGATGACATCGCCGCCGACGGGGTCGCAGTTCTCGTCGGGTTCGCTGAAGGACACCCACTTGGCGTCCCCACCCCCCTCGAAGCCCCCGCTCCGGAGGCTTCCCCAGTAGATCGTCTGACCGGGCGTCACCTTCACGTCGTAGAGCGTGAGAGCCGCGCCGGCGCCGCCGGTGCCCCCGGTGTTCCCCACGCTGTCGAAGTCCTGACCGTCGGCGCCTCGGTTTCCCCGGGCGGTGACGTCGGCGGTGTGGACGTTCGCAGGCACAGTGAACCTGCCGTCCGTCGTGCACGCGTCCAAGAACCGATTGGCGGAGGCGGGGGGTGCGCCGACCAGCGTGAGCGCCGCGGCGGCGAGAACCACCGCGAGACCGCCGGCGAGGGGGCGCCGGAGGCGGGCGGGACCGGGCACATGTTCTGGGACGGCCTGGGCGCCGACCCTCACGGCTTCGGCGGAGCAGGCG
>NZ_PSUC01000147.1:0-6093 GCF_002931635.1 Rathayibacter sp. AY2B7
GCCCGAGGGCTCACCGGAGCGGGTGACCATGCGGACGATCCTAGCCGCGGCCGGGCCCGCCCCCGGCTCAGAACAGCGTCGGCTGCCCGACGCCGGGCAGGATCGCAGCGCGCTCCGGCCCGAGCTCCCCGACCAGCAGCCCGTCGTGCTGGAGGGAGCGCCGCTCGCCGCCGAGGGTCCGCAGCGTTCCGAGCGAACCGAGGGCGGAGGACTTGACGGAGCCGGTGGCCGGGTCCTCCTCACCGCGCTCGAGCCGGTGGGCGCGCATCAGCGGGCGGATGCGCGCCGAGAGCCAGCGCCGGTACTCGAGAGGCGCGTAGGCGTCGCGCCCCGGGTAGAGCGCTCGGTACTTGTCGACCAGCTCGGGGTGCTCCTGCCCGAGCCACTGCAGGAACCACTCCTTCACCCCGGGCTTGAGGAAGAGGGTCGAGTACATGATCGTGCTGGCGCCCGCCTCGCGGCAGGCCCGGAGCGATTCGTCGAGGTGCGCCCGGGTGTCGGTGAGGAACGGCAGGATCGGCATCAGGAACACCGAGCAGTCGAAGCCGGCCTCCCGTGCCGCGGTGACCGTCGCCAGCCTGGCCGCCGCAGTCGGCGCACCCGGCTCGACGGAGCGCTGGAGGCCCTCGTCGTAGACGGCGATCGAGACTCCGAGGTCGACCGGGACGTGCTCGGCGGCCTCGCGGAGCAGCGGCAGGTCTCGCCGCAGCAACGAGCCCTTCGTGAGGATCGAGATCGGGGTGCCCGAGGCGGCGAGCGCGGCGATGATGCCCGGCATCAGCCGGTAGCGGCCCTCGGCGCGCTGGTAGGGATCGGTGTTGGTGCCGAGTGCCACGGGGTGCCGCTCCCAGCTCGGCTTCGCGAGCTCCCGGGTGAGGACCTCGGCGACGTTCACCTTCACGACGATCTGCGAGTCGAAGTCGCGGCCGCCGTCGAACTCGAGGTACTCGTGCGTGGGCCGGGCGAAGCAGTAGGTGCAGGCGTGGGTGCAGCCGCGCATCGGGTTGATGCTCCAGCCGAACGGCATCTTCGAGGAGGTGTGCACGCGGTTGAGCGCCGACTTCGCGAGCACCTCGTAGAAGGTGATGCCCTCGAACTCCGGCGTGCGGACCGTCCGCACCAGGTCGGTGAGCTTGACGAGCCCGGGCAGTGCGGCCTCGTCGGCCGTGCCGATCGACTGCCCGCTCCACCTCATGGAGCCATTAGAACATATGTTCGAACGGGTCGCACCCGATCAGACCGAGGCGGACAGCTCCAGCGTCTCGGCGGTCGCGGTGACCGTCTGCTCGGCCTTCTCGGGCGCGTCGTTGAGCGTCGAGCCGTAGCTCGGCACCAGCCCGCGGATCCGCGGCTCCCAGGCCTTCATCCGGTCGGGGAAGCACTTCTGCACGATGTCGAGCATGATCGGCACGGCGGTCGAGGCTCCGGGCGAGGCGCCGAGCAGGCCGGCGATCGTGCCGTCCCCTCCGGTGATGACCTCGGTGCCGAACTGCAGCACGCCGCCCTTCTTCTCGTCCTTCTTCATCACCTGGACGCGCTGGCCGGCGGTGATCAGGTACCAGTCCTCGTCGCGGGCGGTGGGCAGGAACTCGCGCAGGGCCTTCATCTTCTTGCCACGGCCGGCGAGCACCTCGCCGATCAGGTACTTCATCAGGTCGAGGTTGTCGCGGGCGACCGCGAGCATCGGGCCGATGTTGTGCGGCCGGATCGACAGGGGCAGGTCGAGCCACGAGCCCCGCTTCAGGAACTTGGGCGTGAAGCCCGCGTAGGGGCCGAAGAGGAGGGACGCCTCGCCGTCGACGACGCGCGCATCGAGGTGCGGCACCGACATCGGGGGCGCGCCGACCGCGGCCTTGCCGTAGACCTTCGCCTTGTGCCGGGCGACCAGCTCGGGGTTGTCGGTGCGGAGGAACTGGCCCGAGATCGGGAAGCCTCCGAAGCCCTTGATCTCCGGGATGCCCGACTTCTGCAGGAGGTGCAGCGCACCGCCGCCGGCGCCGACGAAGACGAAGCGGGCGGTCACCGACTGGGGCGTGCCTCCGACGACCTGCTTGAGGTCGAGGCGCCAGGTGCCGTCCTTCTGCCGGGTGATGTCGGTGACCTCGCGGCCGGTGTCGAGCGTGCCGCCATGGGCGACGACGTGGTCGAACAGCTGGTGGGTCAGTGAGCCGAAGTCGACGTCGGTGCCGGCCGGCATGCGCGTCGCCGCGTAGGGGCCGCCGCCGGCGGGACGCTGCTCCATCAGCAGGGGCGCCCACTCGTGGATGGTCTTGACGCTCTCGGTGAACTCGATGCCGGCGAACAGCGGCTGGTCCTTGAGCGCCTCGTAGCGCTTCCGGAGGTACTCGACGTTGGCCTCGCCGTGCACGAAGGTCATGTGCGGCGCCGGGTTGATGAAGCTGGAGGGCTCGCGGATGTCGCCGGACTCCACCAGGCTCGACCAGAACTGGCGCGAGATCTGGAACTGCTCGTTGATCTGGATCGCCTTGGCCGGGTCGACGGAGCCGTCGGCCGCCTCGGGCATGTAGTTCAGCTCGCAGAGGGCCGCGTGACCGGTGCCCGCGTTGTTCCACGGGTTCGACGACTCCTGCGCCACGTCGCCGAGGCGCTCGTAGGCGGCGATCGTCCAGTCGGGCTGCAGCTGGGTGATGAGGGCGCCGAGCGTGGCGCTCATGATGCCCCCACCGATGAGGGCGACGTCGACCGGTTCCGAGGAGTTCACGAGAGTCGAGTTTACGCTCGCCCGAGGACGCCGCGGCGGGGAGGGGCCCCGCTCCCCCATCAAATTCGCGGCTTTTCCACCCGGAAGGGGCCGGAGCGCTCGGCGCCGGCCCCGTCCACGGAGGTCAGGAGACGGGCTGCTTCGCCGCGATGAACTCGGCGATCTGCACGGCGTTCAGGGCCGCGCCCTTGCGGAGGTTGTCGTTGCTGATGAAGAGCGCGAGGCCGCGTCCCTCCGGGGCGCCCTCGTCGGCGCGGATGCGGCCGACGAAGCTCGGGTCCTTGCCCGCGGCCTCCAGCGGAGTGGGCACCTCGCGCAGCACGACGCCGGGCGCGTCGGCCAGCAGCTCGCGCGCGCGCTCGGGGCTGAGGGCGGAGGCGAACTCGGCGTTGACGGAGAGCGAGTGGCCGGTGAACACGGGGACGCGCACGCACGTGCCCGAGACCAGCAGCTCCGGGAGCTCGAGGATGCGGCGGCTCTCGTTGCGGAGCTTCTTCTCCTCGTCGGTCTCGTTCGAGCCGTCCTCGACCAGGCTCCCCGCGAAGGGGATGACGTCGAAGGCGATCGGGGCGACGTACTTGTCCGGCGCGGGGAAGTCGACCGCCGAGCCGTCGTGCACCAGGTCGAGCAGGTGCTCGTCGGCGACGGCGGCGCGGACCTGGCCGGCCAGCTCGTTCGCTCCGGCCAGCCCGCTGCCGGACACGGCCTGGTAGGTGCTGACGATCAGGCGCGTGAGCCCCGCCTCGCGGTCGAGGACCTTGAGGATCGGCATCGCGGCCATCGTGGTGCAGTTGGGATTGGCGATGATGCCCTTGACCGCCTGGTCGATGGCGTGGGGGTTCACCTCGCTGACGACCAGCGGGACCTCGGGGTCCATCCGCCAGGCGCTGGAGTTGTCGATCACGGTGACGCCGGCCGCGGCGAAGCGGGGCGCCAGGGCGCGCGAGCCCGTGGCTCCGGCCGAGAACAGGGCGATGTCGAGCCCCGACGGATCGGCGGTCTCCACGTCCTCGACCACGACGTCCTCGCCGCGGAACGGCAGCGTCGTGCCCGCCGAGCGGGCGGTGGCGAAGAAGCGGATGGACGCGATCGGGAAGTCGCGCTCCTCGAGGAGGCGGCGCATCACCTTCCCGACCTGGCCGGTCGCGCCGACGACGCCCACGTGGAGGGGGGTGCTGCTCATGCTGTGCTCTTTCGTCCGTGCGGCGCGCGGGCCGCTCGTGGCGGGGGGATCGAGGGAGAGGGTACCGGTCGCTCCGGCCGCTCGGGAGGAACGGCCGGATCGCGAGGGTGTCCGGCCGTCAGCGGCCGGTGCCGGCGTAGACGACGGCCTCGTCCTCGGCGTCGAGCCCGAAGGCGGTGTGCACGACGCGCAGGGCCTCGTTCACGGTGTCGGCGCGGGTGACGACCGAGATGCGGATCTCGCTCGTGGAGATCATCTCGATGTTGATCCCGGCCTCGTAGAGGGAGCGGAACAGCTTCGCGGAGACGCCGGCGTTGGTGCGCATCCCGGCGCCCACCAGCGCGAGCTTGGCGATCTGGTCGTCGTACTGCAGGGACTCGAAGCCGACCTCGTCCTTCTCGGCGTTGAGAGCCATGAGGACCGTCTGGCCGTCGGCCTTGGGCAGGGTGAACGAGATGTCGGTGCGGGCGGTCGCCGCAGCCGACACGTTCTGCACGATCATGTCGATGTTGGAGCCGGTCTTCGCCACGATCGTGAAGATCTGCGCGGCCTTGCCCGGGATGTCGGGGACTCCGACGACGGTGATCTTCGCCTCGTTCAGGTCGGCGGCGACTCCGGCGATGATGGGCTCTTCCACGGCTTGTCCGTTCTGCTCGACGCCGGAGGTCTCGGCGTTGTAGACGATGGTGCCCTCGTTGGGGCTGAAGGAGGAGCGCACGTGGAGCGTGACTCCGTGGCGGCGGGCGAACTCGACGGCGCGGATGTGCAGCACCTTCGCTCCCGCGGCGGCCAGCTCGAGCATCTCCTCGCTGGTGATGCGGTCGAGCTTGCGGGCCTTCTTGACGACCCGCGGGTCGGCGGTGAAGACGCCGTCGACGTCGGTGTAGATCTCGCAGGTGTCGGCGCCGAGTCCTGCGGCGAGCGCGACGGCGGTGGTGTCCGAGCCGCCGCGGCCGAGGGTGGTGATGTCCTTCGTGTCGCGGTTGAAGCCCTGGAAGCCCGCGACGATGACGACGGCGTTCTCGTCGAGCGCCTCGCGGAGGCGGACCGGGGTGATGTCGACGATGCGGGCGGCGCCGTGCTGTGCGTCCGTGATCATGCCGGCCTGGCTGCCGGTGAAGGAGCGGGCCTCGAAGCCCATGCTCTTGATCGCCATCGCCAGCAGCGCCATCGAGATGCGCTCGCCCGAGGAGAGCAGCATGTCGAGCTCGCGGGGGGCGGGGATGGGCGTGACCTGGTGGGCGAGCTCGAGCAGGTCGTCGGTGGTGTCGCCCATGGCCGAGACGGCGACGACCACGTCGTTGCCCGCCTGCTTGGTAGCGACGATCCGCTTCGCGACCCGCTTGATGCTCTCCGCGTCGGCGACGGAGGACCCGCCGAACTTCTGGACGATCAGGCTCACGTGCTGCTCCCGTGTCGGTGGCTGGACCGCCGTCGCGACCCGACGGGCGAGTCTACCGGTCGACCGCATGCCGGAGCGGTCATGCGACTCCGGCGGCCGCGTCAGTTCTCGACGAGCCGGCGGCCCTCGAAGGCGCGGCCGAGGGTGATCTCGTCGGCGTACTCGAGGTCTCCGCCGACGGGCAGCCCGGAGGCCAGGCGGGTGATGCGGATGCCGAGGGTGCTGAGCATGCGCGAGAGGTAGGTCGCCGTCGCCTCGCCCTCGAGGTTCGGGTCGGTCGCGATGATGACCTCCTGCACCTCGCCGTCCGCGAGCCGCTGCAGCAGCTGGCGGATGCGGAGCTGATCCGGGCCGATGCCGTCGATCGGGCTGATCGCGCCGCCGAGCACGTGGTAGAGCCCGCGGAACTCGCGGGTGCGCTCGATCGCCGGGACGTCCTTCGCCTCCTCCACGACGCAGATGACGGCGCGGCTGCGGCGCGGATCGCGGCAGATCCCACAGGTCGCCTCCTCCGCCACGTTCCCGCAGATGTCGCAGAAGTGCACGCGGCCGCGCAGCTCGAGCAGGATCTCGGCGAGCCGGGTGACGTCGAAGGTCTCGGTCTGCAGGATGTGGAAAGCGATGCGCTGGGCGGACTTCGGGCCGATGCCGGGGAGCCGGCCGAGCTCGTCGATCAGCTCCTGGACGATGCCTTCGTACATGCGGTCGCCTCCTCTCGGGTGGGGCGGACGTCGAGCGCGTCGATCCCGGCGACCGCGAGCAGGGCGAGGTGCGCGGGAGTGAGGC
>NZ_PSUC01000148.1:0-5974 GCF_002931635.1 Rathayibacter sp. AY2B7
GCGGTCTCGGTGCTCGCGACCATCAGGCGCTGGTCGCGGCAGACGAAGGACCCGATGTCGTTCGCGATCAGGCCGCCGGGCAGCAGGTGCGCCTCGGTGAGCATCTGGAAGCCGTTGCAGATGCCGAGGACCGGGGTCCCGGCGTTCGCCGCGTCGACGACCTCGCGCATGATCGGGGAGTGGGAGGCGATGGCGCCGCAGCGCAGGTAGTCGCCGTAGGAGAAGCCCCCCGGCAGGACGATCGCGTCGACGCCGTCGAGGTCGTGGTCGCCGTGCCACAGCGCGACCGGCTCCGCACCCGCGAACCGGACGGCGCGCTGGGCGTCGCGGTCGTCGAGCGAGCCGGGGAAGGTGATGACGCCGATCCTCATCGGGCGGCCTCCGCCGGGTAGTGGATCCCGACGACGTCCTCGATCACCGAGTTCGAGAGCATCTCGTCGGCGATGCGCTGCACCGAGGCGCGCACCTCGTCGGTCACCTCGTCGACGGTGATCTCGAAGCGCTTGCCCACCCGCACGCCGTGGAGGGCGGAGTGGCCCAGTCGCGCGAGCGCGCCGGCGACGGCCTTCCCCTGCGGGTCGAGCAGCTCGGCCTTGGGCATGACTTCAACGACGATCGTGGGCACCGTGTTCTCCGGAGTCTCGGGGGAGTGCGGTCTTCCGCGCGACCATCGTACCCGCGGGGGTCCCCGCGATCGGCGGCGCTCAGGAGGTCGTGACGCGGATCGCGTTCGCCCAGGGGTCCTCGAAGGCGAGGGTGAGGCCGTCGTCGCGGGTGGCGACTCCGGAGCGGGCCAGCCGCTCGCCGAGCGCGCCGAGATCGTCGGCGCCGGGCACCACGATCTCGACCTGTCCGAGGCCGAGGGCCTGCTGCCGGCGTCCGGCGCCCGCCGAGTTCCAGGTGTTCATCGCCATGTGGTGGTGGTAGCCGCCCGCCGAGACGAAGAGCGCCTGCCCGCCGTACGCGATCGTCGTCTCGAAGCCGAGCCGGTCGACGTAGAACTCCTTCGCGGTGGCGACGTCGCCCACGCTCAGGTGCACGTGGCCGACGGAGGCGCCGCCGAGGCGCGGCTGCGCGATCGACTCCTCGGTGAGGTGCTCCTGCAGGAACGCGTTCGGGTCGAGGAAGAGCGTGCTCATCTCGATCCGCCCGTGCGTCCACGACCACTGCGTGCGGTCGCGGTCCCAGTAGAGCTCGACGCCGTTGTGCTCGGGGTCGTCGAAGTAGAAGGCCTTGCTGACCAGGTGGTCGGAGCTGCCGGTGAACGAGCCGGGGTGCCGGGTCGCGACGCTGTACACGGCCGCGGCGAGCGCCGCCTCCGATTCGAAGAGGATCGCCGTGTGGAAGAGGCCGGCGCTGCGCGGCGAGGCGTGCACCAGCTCGGGCGCGTGCTGGAGGATCACGGCCGGCACTCCGCCGCGGCCGAGCACCGCGACCGGTCCGTCGTGCGAGAGCAGCTCGAGCGTCACGGCGTCGCGGTAGTAGGCGATCATCCCGTCGAGGTCGGCGACGCGGAGGGTCACCGCGCCCATCGCGGTGTCGGGAGCGAGCAGGTCGGGGGAGGAGGTGGTCACGGCAAAGACGCTACCTGCTTTTGGTTGAAGCTACAACCTTTCGGGAGGTGAGCGCTCATAGGAACCGCATAAGCGACATCCAGGCGGCGCCGGGAGGCCGGGCGTGGAATGGGAACCGGTCGCCGTCAGGGGCGGCCCCGGCACGAGGACGACACCATGAACGAGCGACACGAATCCGACGAGCGAGAGCTCACCGACCAGCCCGCCATCACCGAGGCGACGGGCGCCGACGAGGTGCGCGCGCTGCGCGCGGACGACCGTCGTCGTCGTCGTCGGGCGCTGATCGCCGGCGGCCTCGGCCTCGCCGTGCTGATCGGAGTGACAGCAGGCGGAGTCGCCACCGCCGGCCGCACCGAGGCGGCCTCCTCCGCCTCGGCCGGCGCCGCCACGATCGTCTACCCCGGCGGCTCGCGCGGATCCTTCGGCGGCGGGTACGTGATCGTCCCCTCCTGGGGCGGATCGACGCAGGGCGGCTCCTCCCCGTACGGCTCGTCGCAGGGCGGCTCCTCCGCCTCCGAGCCGGCCACCGGCGCGACCGACGCCGTGGCCGCGAGCACCGCGCAGACCGCCGGGGTGGTCACGATCACCTCCGAGCTCACCTACGAGGGCGCCCGCTCGGCCGGCACCGGCATGATCCTCACCTCCGACGGCATGATCCTCACCAACAACCACGTCGTCGAGGGCGCCACCGCGATCTCGGTCACGGTGGAGTCGACGGGCCGCAGCTACACCGCCCGCGTCGTCGGCACCGACGCGACGAACGACGTCGCCGTCCTGCAGCTGGAGGACGCCTCCGGCCTCACCCCCGCCTCGCTCGACACGGACGGGGTCGCTGTGGGCGACACCGTGACCGCCGTCGGCAACGCGGGAGGGACGGGCGACCTGGTCGCCGCCACCGGCACGGTCACCGGTCTCGATCAGCAGATCACCACCCGCTCCGAGTCGGGGATCTCCGCCGAGACGCTGACCGGGCTGATCCAGACCGATGCCGACATCGTCTCGGGCGATTCCGGCGGCCCGCTCGTCGACTCCGCCGGCCGCGTCGTGGGGATGGACACCGCTGCCTCCAGCGGGACGGCCGACATCACCGGCTTCGCGATCCCGATCTCGAAGGCCCTGGACATCGTGGCCACCATCGAGGCGGGCGCCGACACGGCCACCGTCGAGATCGGCTATCCGGCCTTCCTCGGCGTCTCCCTCTCCTCCGGCACCGCGTCGCCGACCTCGCGCGCGCTCGCGACCACCGCGTCCGGCGCCGTGATCGGCGGAGTCGTCGAGGGCGGGCCGGCCGCGCAGGCGGGCCTCGAGGCGGGGGACGTCGTCACCGCGGTCGACGGGGTCGCCGTCGCCTCGGCCGACCAGCTGTCCGCCTCGCTCGCGCAGCGCGAGCCCGGGGAGTCGGTGACGATCTCGTGGACCGACTCCGCGGGCGCCGCCCGCTCCGCCCAGGTCGTGCTGGTCGAGGGTCCGGTCGCCTGATCGGAGCCTCCGCGGGGCCGCCGGAGCGTTCCCGGCCGTTCACCCGGATGAGCGCGCCACGCCGCCCGTTGTTTTGATCCGCTCAAGACAACTCGGGTAGTGTCCTCGGCATGACGACAGTGGACGAGCGGCTCCGAGCCTCCGGGCTCAAGGTCACCGCCACCCGGCGCGCGGTGCTCCTCGCTCTCGAGGAGCACCCGCACTCCGGGGTGGACGCGGTCCTGGCCCGAGTGCGCGAGGGCCTCCCCGAGGCCTCGGCCCAGGCGGTCTACGGAGTGCTCTCGGCGTTCACCGACGCCGGGATCGTCCGCCGCATCGAGCCGGAGGGCCACCCCCGCCGGTTCGAGCTGCGGGTCGGCGACAACCACCACCACGTGGTGTGCCGGCGCTGCGGGGCCGTGGCCGACGTCGACTGCGTCGTCGGGGAGGCGCCGTGCCTGCATCCGCAGACCGCGAGCGGCTTCGCCGTGGACACCGCCGACGTCACGTTCTGGGGCACCTGCCCCGACTGCCTGGCCCTGGCCCACTGACCGACATCCGCTACACCGCAGCGGCGGGCTCCGTGCCCCTCGCCGACAGGAGGAACATGACCGAGGAACGATTCACCACCACGAACTCCGGAGCACCGGTCGCGAGTGACGACCACTCGCTGAGCGTCGGAGCCGACGGACCCCTCGCGCTCCACGACCACTACCTCGTCGAGAAGCTGGCCCAGTTCAACCGTGAGCGCATCCCGGAGCGGGTCGTCCACGCCAAGGGCGGCGGAGCCTTCGGACGCTTCACCACCACCGCCGACGTCAGCGCCTACACGCGTGCCGCGCTCTTCCAGCCCGGAGTCGAGACCGAGATGCTCGCGCGGTTCTCCACGGTCGCCGGCGAGCAGGGCTCGCCCGACACCTGGCGCGACCCCCGCGGCTTCGCGCTGAAGTTCTACACGAGCGAGGGCAACTACGACCTCGTCGGCAACAACACCCCCGTCTTCTTCATCCGCGACGGCATCAAGTTCCCCGACTTCATCCGCTCGCAGAAGCGCCTGCCCGGCAGCCACCTGCGCGACCACGACATGCAGTGGGACTTCTGGACCCTCTCGCCCGAGTCGGCCCACCAGGTCACGTGGCTCATGGGCGACCGCGGCCTCCCCTCCTCGTGGCGGCACATGGACGGCTTCGGCTCGCACACCTACCAGTGGATCAACGCCGCCGGCGAGCGCTTCTGGGTCAAGTACCACTTCACGACCGACCAGGGCGTCGAGATCCTGAGCCAGGAGCAGGCCGACCAGATCGCCGGTGAGGACGCGGACTTCCACATCCGCGACCTGTCCTCCGCGATCGACCGCGGCGACTTCCCCTCGTGGACGCTGTCCGTGCAGGTCATGCCGTACGAGGACGCGAAGAGCTACCGGTTCAACCCGTTCGACCTCACCAAGGTCTGGCCCCACGCCGACTACCCGCTGATCGAGGTCGGCACCATGACGCTCGACCGGAACCCCGAGAACTACTTCGCGCAGATCGAGCAGGCGGCGTTCGCCCCCTCGAACTTCGTGCCCGGGATCGCGGCAAGCCCCGACAAGATGCTCCTCGCGCGCATCTTCAGCTACGCCGACGCGCACCGCTACCGCGTGGGGACCAACCACGCGCAGCTGCCGGTGAACGCGCCGAAGTCGCCGGTGCACTCGTACTCGAAGGACGGCCCCATGCGGTTCGACTTCCAGAAGTCCGAGGTGCCCGTCTACGCGCCGAACACGCTGGGCGGCGCCCACGCCGATCCCGCCCGGGCGGCGGAGTCGGCCGGCTGGGAGACCGACGGCGAGCTGACGCGCGCCGCGGCGACCCTCCACCCGGAGGACGACGACTTCGGTCAGGCGGGGACGCTCTACCGCGAGGTCCTCGACGACGACGCGCGCGCCCGCCTGGTCGCGAACATCGCCGGCCACGTGTCGAAGGTCACCCGTCCGGAGCTGCGGCAGCGCGTGCTCCAGTACTGGGCGAACGTCGACTCGTCGCTCTCGCAGCGCGTCGCCGAGGCGCTCGAGCCCTCTGCTCCCGGTGCGGAGGTCTCCCCTGAGGTGGTCGGCATCGGGGCGTAGTCCCGGCATGCCCTCGAGGAGCGCGCGGTACCGGAGCGATCCGGGTCGCGCGCTCCTCGTCGTTTCCGGGGAGGGTCCTTCCACTCGGTGGAGTCGGATCCCGCGCGCGCGGGTGCCCGCCTCGGTCCGATGCAGCCGGCCCGGACCCCGGATCCGCCCGCGGAACCGGGCGCCGACGGGGAGGACCCCTGATCCCGACACGCCCGGGATGTGCGATTTCGGCCCGTCGTTTGACAGCACCGCGATCGCTGCGTAACTTATTCCGAGTCGCCACAAAGGCCGCAGGGAAACGGAAAGAGCAGCAGCTCCTACGTCCCGGCCTCAATCGGGACCATCCACTCGGCAAGACAGCTTTTCGGAGCAGGTCTGCCGCACGGATGTAAAGCCTTCGCAGGATTCCTCGGATCCAGCAACTTCGCCGCCCGGCGCAGGACTCAGGTCCTGAACCGAGCAACGTCGGAGCGCCTACGAGCGTGACGACATCGCGAAGAAGCCGGATTTGACACGGCCTGCGGATGTGCTAAGTTATACAAGTTGCCACGGCGACAGGGAGAAAGAAACATCTCCTAGTCTACCGAGAAGACGCGTATGACGCAAGCAACAACATCTTCGATCACTTCCGTTGTGAAGCACCGTTCTGGTGTGGAGGCGGGATGTGTCCGATTCTTGAGAACTCAACAGCGTGCACTATGTTCAATGCCAATTTTATACCCCGGCCTTGATCTTCGGATCGGGTTGGGATTCCTTTGGAAATTGATGTCAGCTTCCGGCTTTCGGGTCGGAGAGATGTCTTATTTGCTAGAGGTCAAACTTGACTCTCCTTCTCTTCGGGGTT
>NZ_PSUC01000149.1:0-5858 GCF_002931635.1 Rathayibacter sp. AY2B7
CCCCCGGACCCCGACCCCGAGCTGCCGGTCGACAGCGACCTCGACGTCGAGGACGCCCCCGACGGGACGCCACGTCCCGTGCACCTGCGCCTGCGATACCTCCTCCTCGTCGCCGCCGGCGGCACAGTCGGGACCGGGGCGCGGGAGGGCCTGACCCTCGCGTTCCCCGCCGATCCCGCCTTCGACACCGTCATCTTCGCCATCAACATCGTCGGCGCGCTCCTACTCGGCGTACTCCTGGAGAGCCTCGCCAGAGCCGGCAGCGACGAAGGCCGACGCCGCACCGCACGGCTGCTGCTCGGTACCGGAGCGCTCGGAGGCTTCACCACCTACAGCACCCTCGCCACCGACACCGCCCACCTGCTCACCACAGGACACCCCGCACCCGCCGCGCTCTACGCGCTCGGCACCGTCCTCCTCGGCGCCCTCGCGTCCTGGACCGGAATCGCCCTCGCCGCCGCACTCCACCGGCGACGCACGCAGAGGAAGGTGCCGGCATGACACCCGCACTGTTCCTCGCGCTCTCCCTCGCCGGCGGAATCGGAGCCGCAACACGGCTCCTCCTCGACGGGCTCATCAAAGCCCGCACCGGCGGCGCCTACCCCTGGGGCACCACCGTCATCAACGTCACCGGATCACTCCTCCTCGGCCTGATCACCGGCCTCGCCCTCGCAGGCATCGCCCCCGAGCCGTGGCGACTCGTCCTCGGCACCGGCTTCCTCGGCGGCTACACCACCTTCTCCACCGCCAGCCTCGAAACCGTCCGCCTCCTCGCCGAAAGACGCCGCCTCGCCTCCGCCACCAACGCCCTCGGCACGCTCCTCCTCAGCGTCATCGCCGCAGCAACAGGACTCTGGCTCGGAGGCGCGCGATGAGCATCATCGGTGCACCCTCACCGGCCTCCTGCAGAACACCATCACCCGATCCCTCCTCGTCGCCACTGACGGGTCCACCCGCCGAACGAGCGCGACCTCCGCGAAGACCGATGGGAGCTCCAAGGGGTGCCCGCAGCCCGGATCCAGGCCGAGCTCGCCCGGACGCTTCAAGCGGCCGCGAGAGCGGGAGCGGTTCTCTTCCTCGATAGCGAATCTGGACCGTGCTGCGGAAGTGGGGTGACGGGGTCGTTCGGCCGGGTCGGGGTGGGGTTGTAGGTGGTCTGGTCACGGAAGATCGCCCAGATGACGTTGATGCGGCGCCGCGCGAGAGCGATCAGCGCCTGCTTGTGCGACTTCCCCTCGTGGCGTTTCCGTTCGTAGAACGAGCGCGAGACCGGGCAGTTTCTCGACGCGATGAACGCTGCCTGGAAGCAGGCGTTCAACAGCCGCCGGTCGTAACGCCGTGGCCGGTGGTGATTGCCGGAGATCTTCCCGGAATCGCGCGGCACCGGGGCGAGACCGGCGAAGCTGGCCAGCCTGTCAGGCGTCTCAAACGCGGCGAGGTCGGTACCGGTCGCGGCGAGGAAATCCGCGGCGAGCCTGCGCCCGAACCCCGGGATGGACACCAGCAGATCCGCGGCCCTGCTGTCCTGCAAAGCGGCGTCGATCTCCGCGTCGAGCTCGGCGACCTCGTCGCGGATGCGGAGCAGATCACGCGCGGACCGGTTGACCAGCCGCGCTGCTGCCCCCTCCCCCACGACGACTGACGTCTGCTCGCGAGCAGCGTCGATCGCTGCCTTCGCCACGGCCGCGGACTTCCAGCAACCCTGCCCCTTCAACCACGACGCCAGCCGCGCCTCCCCCATCCGTCGGATCGCTCCGGGGGTCGCGTACCGGGTGAGCAGCACCAACGGTCCCCTGGTCGTCGCGTAGTTGAACGCCCCCTCAAGCGACGGGAAGTAGTGGACCAGGATGGCGCGCAGCCGGTTCACGGCCCGGGTGCGATCGTGCACCAGATCCTCCCGGCGCGCCGAGAGCAGGCGCAGTTCCGCGGTGACCTCGTCGGCCTGACGCATCAGCGTCACATCTCGACGGGTCCGCGCCTGGTCGGCGATGATGACCGCGTCCTTCGCGTCCGTCTTCGCCTCACCCCGGTACGCGCCCGAGGCGTGGTGCACTACCCGGCCCGAGATGTAGAACAGCGGCTGCGCATGCGAGCTGAGCAGCGTCTGCAACAGCCCCGTCCCGCCGTGGTTCAGGTCCGTCGCCCAGGCGACGTCTGTGCCGCCCGGCAAGGACGCGACATCGCCCATCAGGGTCAGGATCGCCGTCTCACGGTTCTTGAACCGTTGCGAGAGCAGCTTGGCTCCGTTGCCGTCGATGACGACGCAGTGGTGTTCGGTCTTGCCGGCGTCGATACCGGCCCAGAGTTGGGGCACGCAGGGTCCTTCCGTTCAGCGGGTGCGGTGCGCCGTGAACGACCATGCCGGCATGTCCTTACGAGGCGATCTGGTCGCGTTTCTCAATGAGCGGTCGTGCCGTTGCGGGGTCCCTGGCGGCTAATCACGGCATGCCATCAGACGGCTGAAGGCGGTCAGCCATACCCGGGACCCCTGGCGCGTTCCGGAGCCTACAACTGCCCCGAATCCACGGAAATAACGGTAAGGAGGGCGGTGCGCCCGGGTGGAGGCTGATTCCGGCGCGGAGGCGCCCGGGCGGCGAGCGGAGGAGAATGGCGCGGTGGACACGGGACTGGTCGAGGTGCTGAAGGCGCTGGGCAACCCCGCGCGGCTGCAGATCATGGAGTGGCTCCGCTCTCCCGAGGCGTCGTTCAGCGAGTTCGAGCCGATCGCCGACCGCGCCGAGTTCGGGGTCTGCGTCACCCATCTCGCCGCGAAGAGCGGTCTCGCGCAGTCGACCATCTCGTCGTACATGGGATCCCTGGAGCGCGCGGGCCTCGTCCGCTCGACGCGCGTCGGGAAGTACACCCACTACCGGAGGAGCGACGCCGACGTCGACGGGCTCCTGAAGCGGCTCGGAGCGTCGATCTAGCGACGTATCGCGAATCGTCGATATGATCGGCGGCATGACCGATGCTTCCGAGACCGCTCCCGCTCGCCGCGCTCTGCTCGTCCACGCCCATCCCGAGGAGCGGTCCTTCTCCTCGGCGCAGGCGGACGCGGTCCTCGAGCAGCTGAGGGCCGACGGCATGGAGGTGCGCCGGCTCGACCTGTACGCCGAGGGCCGGGACCCGGTGCTGCACCGCGACCAGTTCGCGCCCGGCTCCGGCTACTTCAAGCCGCAGGCGCAGCAGATGACCGCGGTCCTCGAGAAGACGCTCGGGGAGCCCGTCACGAGCGACCTCGACGAGCTGATGCAGGCGGATCTCCTGGTGCTCTCGTTCCCCCTGTGGTGGTTCTCGATGCCGGCGATCATGAAGGGCTGGATCGACCGCGTCTTCGTGATGGGCGCGACGTTCGGAGGCGAGCACGGCGTCTTCGCCGAGGGCGGCCTGCGCGGCAGGAGCGCGATGCTCCTGCTGACGACGGGGGGTGGCGAAGCGGCCTTCGCGCCCGGCGCCGCCGACGGCTACGGCGACCTGCAGTCGTTCCTCTTCCACATCCACCGCGGGATGCTGGAGTTCGTCGGCTACGACGTCCTGCCCCCGGTGGTCACCTACGGTCCCGCCCGCCTCGACGCGGCCGGACGCGAGGACGCTCTGCAGCGGGCGCGAGCGCAGGCGTCCGCATCGACGGCCCGGCTGCGCGGCGCCTAGCGTTCGCCGCTGCGCCTCGGCCGCCCTCAGTCCCGCGACCGGCTCGCGTGCGCGCGCGCCTTCATCCGGTTGCCGCACGTCGCCATCGAGCACCACTTGGCGGTGCCGGGGCGGCTGCGGTCGAGGAGGAAGAGGTTGCACTCGTCGTTCGCGCAGGCGCGGAGCCGCCCGGGGAACCGGGTGTTCACAGCGGACCAGGCGAGGACCGACTCCACCGCGAGTCGAACCGGCTCGGGAGCGCTCAGCTCCCACACGACGCCCTCACCGGTGACGCGCGGGGTGCGCACGGCGTGCGCGACCAGGTCCGCGAGCTCCGCGACGGCCGCGGGCGCGCCCGAGCGCACGACGGCCTGGAGCGCGTCGCGGGCACGGCGCAGCTGCTCGAGCTCGTCCTCGGTGCCGACTCCGCCCCACCGCCGCGCGAGCTCGCGACCGGACGCGTCCCCGAGGCCGTCCGTCGGCCGTCCGTCCACCACCGGGGCGCTGTTCAGCACCGCCAGGAGCAGCTCCTCGTCCCGATCCATCGTTCCCCGTCCTCCCGCCGTGCGGCCCGTTCGATCCATGCTAGCGTCCGGCTAACCAGTAAATCTACTGTAAGGGGTTAGCCATGGTCGTCGTCCATCATCGCACCGTGTCCGTCGACGGACTCGACGTCTTCTGGCGGGAGGCCGGGCCCGTCGACGCGCCCGTTCTCCTGCTGCTGCACGGGTACCCGAGCAGCTCGCACATGTTCCGCCACCTCCTTCCCGCCCTCGCGGGGCACTACCGCGTCATCGCCCCCGACCACATCGGCTTCGGACGCTCGTCTTCGCCCTCCGTCGACGACTTCGACTACACGTTCGCGGCCCTGACCGCGGTGACCGGCCGCTTCCTCGAGACCATCGGGGTGACCCGGTACACGATGTACGTCCAGGACTACGGCGCCCCCGTCGGCTGGCGCCTCGCCCTCGCCGATCCGTCCGCGGTCGTCGCCGTGATCTCGCAGAACGGCAACGCCTACGAGGAGGGCTTCGTGCCCGGCTTCTGGGACCCGATCTGGGCCGACGCCGCCGAGCGGACCGACGAGACGCGCGAAGCCCTCCGACCGGCCCTCGGCCGGGAGGCCGTCGAATGGCAGTACACCCACGGTGTCCCCGACTCCACCACCGTCGATCCGGACGCCTGGGAGCACGACCTCGCGCTCCTCGCCCGCCCCGGCCAGGATGACGTGCAGCTGGCGCTCTTCCGCGACTACGCCACCAACCGCGAGCTCTACCCCGCCGTGCATGCGTGGATCCGCGAGTCCGGAGTCCCCGTCCTCGCCGTCTGGGGCCGGAACGACGAGATCTTCGCCCCCGCCGGCGCCCAGGCGTTCCTCCGCGACGCCCCTCACGCGCGCATCGAGCTCGTCGACGGCGGGCACTTCCTGCTCGAGTCCCACCTCGACCAGGTCGTCGGCGCGATCACGGACTGGCTGCGCCCGGCGTGATGCCCGAGGACGGGCGGGAGGGCCTCGTCGCCCGCCCGACGCTCCTCAGCGGACGGTGGTGGCAGCGGTGTCGGCGTTGCTGCGGATCGACGGATCCGGAGTCCTCACGGAGAAGGTGGTTGCGAGCGCTGTGCCCGTGCCTGCGCTCGCGGCCGTGACGGTGATCTTCTCGGTGGAGGTCCGCCCGTTGCCGAGGCTGGACCGCTGGAAGACCACGACGCTGCCGATGCGGGTGTACTTCCCCGTCGCGGAGACGAACCGCACCCCCGGCGGGAGGATCACCTTCGAGTAGACGGACGTCGACGTGGAGGGTCCGGCGTTCTTCGTGATGAGCGTGTACGTGAACGTCCTCCCCTTCACCGCGGTGGTCGGAGCGGAGACGTCGACGCGGAGGTCGGCCTTCGCAGTTGCGGACGCAGGGGACACGGTGAGAGTGCTCTGCGCGGTCGCGGTTCCGGCGGTGCTGGCGGCCTGCACGGTGAAGACGTAGGCGCCGGTCCTGGTCGGAGTGCCGGTGAGGCGCCCCGTCGGATCGAGGGTGAGACCCGGGGGCAGGGCGCCCGACGACACGGTCACGACGGGAGCCGGAGTTCCCGCGACCGCGTAGGTGAAGTCGTAGGCCGAGCCGACGACGCCGGCTGCGACGGTTCCGCTGATCGTCGGCGCGACGGGTGCAGGCGGGGCGGCCTCGACGGTGATCCGCCGCGAGGCGGTGGTGGTCGTTCCGAAGGAGTTGGTC
>NZ_PSUC01000015.1:0-42199 GCF_002931635.1 Rathayibacter sp. AY2B7
TGCGGACCTGCTCGCGGGTCAGGCGGGGAGGACGCGCCGACTCCTCCGCATCGAGGGGGTCGTCGCTCATCAGGCCTCCGGCGCCGGAATGCACGGAGGAAGTCTCCGACATCTGCTGTCCAGCCGAGCGTACCCGGAGGGAGCGCGGAACGTGAGAGGAGATCGGAGACGGGCGCGGCCCGCGCATGCGGCTCGGGTGCCGCGCGGGCCGCGCTGCCTGTCCCCCAGGCGGCCTCCCCATGGGCCGGTCCGACCGTATGCTTCCCGACAGACGTCCGTCAACTGACGCGACATGGTGTCTCCTCGGCGGTGTCCGCTGACCGGTCACGAGGACCGCCTCCGGGACTCCTCCGCCGCCGGGAGCGCCCTCGCCGCGGTCTGCGCTCGAGAGGCGTGCGGAGCGGACAGCTCGCCCGCGACGACGTCCGACACGACGCCGGTGGCGTGCTCGACGAGGTCGATGTTCCGGGTCAACCGCGCGTGATGGCACGGGCTCGCGTCGACGTCGACCACGAGCTTCGCGAAGCGCAGAGCATCGCCGAGCCGCGCGAACGGCGAGAGCTCGGCGACGAGGGACGGCACGTCCGCTGCGGCGAGGTAGGTGTAGCGGCAGGTCGAGACCACGTAGTCGTCGACCCCGGCCGTCGCCGATCCGGTCGCGACCATGATGTCGCCGAGGTCGACCGGGGCGCTGGCCAGGCCGAGCGCCACCGCGGCGGTCACCTGGATGTCACCCACCAGCGCCGTCACGTGCACGCCGGCGGGCCAGGGCGGCAGGGAGCCGAGCTCGGTGGATCCCGTCCGCAGGCCCTTGCCGGCCGCCGAGGCGAGGGCGTCGATCATCGGCACTCCCGTGCACTCACCCGCGTGCTCCGCGTCCTCCGAGACGGCGTCCCCGCAGGAGGCGAGCATCGCCGAGACGCTCAGCCGGCTCTGCGGGTCCAGTCCTGCGATCACCGCGGGGCTGACCTGACCGGAGTCGTCGACCATCCGTCCGAGGCGCTCCGCGACGTCGGATCCCGTGTTCGGGGTGCCGAAGGTGAGGACGGACGAGACCATCGAGGCGACGGCGGTCCCGTCGACCGAGCCGCTCAGCGCCTGGCGGGCGGCGAGCCCTCCCATCGAGTGCGCGACGACGACGGCTCGGTGCCCGGTTGCGGAGACGAGGCAGGCGATCGAGGAGGCGAGCGCGTCGCTGATCCCCGGGTCGGTGACCCAGCGCGCGGCGAGCCGGCGGTAGTCGAAGGTGTAGACCGCGGCGCCGTCGATCTGCTGCAGCCGGCCGAGGAGGGACGGCTCGGGAGCGTCGAGCGGAGCGGTCGCCGACTCCGACGACACCATGTCGACGAGATGGGAGAAGGCCCCTGTGCGGTCGGCGTCGTGCGTCGCTGTGCCCAGCCAGCCGTGCAGCATCACGATGGGGACCAGGGCGGCGGCGGAGCGCGGTCGGACGTCGTCGCCCGTGAGCACGGGCGCCAGCTCCGCGACGCCGCAGGACGAGGGTGCAACCGCCTCGGCCGCCTCCGCCCGCCCCGCGGGCACCACGACGACGCCGACCACCACGAGCAGTGCGGCCAGCACGACGATCACGAGTCTCATCCGCGCGTTTCCTCACGTGCCGCGACCAGGACGGGGAACGGGTACGGGCTCGACCCGACGAGCACGCATCGAGTCAATCACCCCGCTCCTGCGGGGAAGGCCGCTCGTCGCGAACGGGCGGCCCCCCGTGCGGGTGACCGCGGGCCGCGGACGACGAAGGCCCCGCCGGTGTCCCGACGGGGCCTTCGATCGTTCAGCTCACCTGGATCAGCTGTAGTTGCCCGGCTCGTAGCCGTCGCTCGAGAACGAGTCGAAGTCGACGAACGAGAGGTCGGCGTCGCTGAACGCGGCGTCGTCGGCGAAGATCCGGTTGGGGTACCGCTCGGCCTTCGCCTCCTCGGTCGCCTCGACCGACACGTTCCGGTACTTGGGCAGACCGGTTCCCGCCGGGATCAGCTTTCCGATGATCACGTTCTCCTTCAGGCCCATCAGCGGGTCGCGCTTGCCCTCCATGGCCGCCTGCGTCAGGACGCGGGTGGTCTCCTGGAAGGACGCGGCCGACAGCCACGACTCGGTCGCGAGCGAGGCCTTGGTGATGCCCATGACCTCCTGGCGGGCGGACGCGGTCCGCTTGCCCTCGGTCAGAGCCGCACGGTTGACCTCGCTGTAGCGCGAGCGGTCGACGAGCTCGCCCGGCAGCAGCTCCGTGTCGCCGTGGTCGACCACGGTGACCTTGCGGAGCATCTGACGCACGATGACCTCGATGTGCTTGTCGTGGATCGGCACACCCTGCGAGCGGTAGACGCCCTGGACGCCGCCCACCAGGTGCTTCTGGACCTCGCGGACGCCCAGCACGCGCAGGACCTCCTTGGGGTCGACCGTTCCGACGTGCAGCTGCTGCCCGAGCTCGACGTGCTGGCCGTCCTCGATGAGGAGCTGCGAGCGCTTGAGCACCGGGTAGATGACCGCCTCGTCGCCGTTGTCCGGCTGGAGGATGACGCGGCGGGCACGGTCGGTGTCCTCGATGGTGATCCGGCCGGCGGCCTCCGCGATCGGCGACGCGCCCTTGGGGGTGCGGGCCTCGAAGAGCTCCTGCACGCGGGGAAGACCCTGCGTGATGTCGTCGGCCGAGGCCGATCCACCGGTGTGGAAGGTGCGCATCGTGAGCTGCGTGCCGGGCTCGCCGATCGACTGGGCCGCGATGATGCCGACGGCCTCTCCGATGTCGACGAGCTTGCCGGTGGCGAGCGAGCGGCCGTAGCAGGCCGCGCAGACGCCGACGGCGGACTCGCAGGTCAGGACGGAGCGCACCTTGATGTGGCGCACGCCCGCTCCGACCAGCTTCTCGATGAGCACGTCGCCCACGTCCTCGCCGGCCTCGGCTACGAGCTCGCCGGCCTCGTTCGACGCCGGGGTGGCGAGCGAACGGGCGTAGACGGAGTTCTCGACGTTGGAGTCCTTGATCCAGGCGCCGGTGGCGTCCTGGAGCATGATCGGCAGGTCGAGGCCCTTCGAGGTGCCGCAGTCCTCCTCGCGGATGATGACGTCCTGCGAGACGTCGACGAGTCGACGCGTCAGGTAGCCCGAGTCCGCGGTGCGGAGCGCGGTGTCGGCCAGGCCCTTGCGGGCACCGTGCGTGGCGATGAAGTACTCGGCGACCGACAGGCCCTCGCGGTACGAGGAGATGATCGGTCGGGCGATGATCTCGCCCTTCGGGTTGTTCACCAGGCCTCGCATGCCGGCGATGTTGCGCACCTGCAGCCAGTTGCCGCGGGCACCGGAGGTGACCATGCGGTTGATGGTGTTGTCCGTCGGGAAGTTCGCGCGCATGGCCTTGGCGACCTCGTCGGTCGCCTCGGTCCAGATCTTCACGAGCTCCTGGCGGCGCTCGGCCTGAGTGGTCAGACCCTTGTCGTACTCGGACTCGACCTTCGCGGCCTTCTTCTCGTAGCCCGCGATGATCTCGGGCTTCGACGGAGGCGTGAGGATGTCGGACAGCGCCACGGTGACACCCGAGCGGGTGGCCCAGTAGAAGCCGGCGTCCTTGATCCGGTCGAGGGAGGCGGCGACCTCCACCTTCGGGTAGCGCTCTGCGAGGTCGTTGACGATCCCGGAGATGGTCGTCTTGTCGGCGACCTGCTCGAAGTAGGGGTAGTCGACCGGCAGCGCCTCGTTGAAGAGGGCGCGGCCGAGCGTGGTCTCGAGGAGGACCGGCGCGGTGACCTTGCCGTCCTCGTCGATCTCGACGCCCTCGGGTGCCTGACCCTGCGCGAAGTACACGTCCGACATGCGGATCCTGACCTTCGAGTTCAGGTGCAGCGAGCCCTGGTCCTTCGCGAGGATCGCCTCCGAGACGGAGGAGAACGCGCGGCCCTCGCCGGCGGCGCCCTCGCGGATCGTCGTCAGGTGATGGAGGCCGATGATCATGTCCTGCGTGGGCAGGGTGACCGGACGGCCGTCCGAGGGCTTGAGGATGTTGTTCGACGCGAGCATCAGGATGCGCGCCTCGGCCTGGGCCTCGACGGACAGCGGCAGGTGGACGGCCATCTGGTCGCCGTCGAAGTCCGCGTTGAACGCGGCGCAGACGAGCGGGTGCAGCTGGATCGCCTTGCCCTCGACCAGCTGGGGCTCGAAGGCCTGGATGCCGAGACGGTGCAGCGTGGGCGCGCGGTTCAGCAGGACGGGGCGCTCGCGGATGATCTCCTCGAGCACGTCCCACACCTGCGGGCGCGAGCGCTCCACCATGCGCTTGGCGGCCTTGATGTTCTGCGCGTGCGACAGGTCGATCAGGCGCTTGATCACGAACGGCTTGAACAGCTCCAGCGCCATCTGCTTGGGCAGACCGCACTGGTGCAGCTTGAGCTGCGGGCCGACGATGATGACCGAGCGGCCCGAGTAGTCGACGCGCTTGCCCAGCAGGTTCTGGCGGAAGCGACCCTGCTTTCCCTTGAGCATGTCGCTCAGGGACTTCAGGGCGCGGTTGCCGGTTCCGGTGACGGGGCGGCCGCGGCGGCCGTTGTCGAAGAGGGCGTCGACCGCCTCCTGGAGCATGCGCTTCTCGTTGTTCACGATGATCTCGGGGGCACCGAGGTCGAGCAGGCGGCGGAGTCGGTTGTTGCGGTTGATCACGCGACGGTAGAGGTCGTTCAGGTCGCTGGTCGCGAACCGGCCTCCGTCGAGCTGCACCATCGGGCGCAGCTCCGGCGGGATGACCGGGACGACGTCGAGGACCATCGCGGCCGGCGAGTTGCCGGTGGCGAGGAACGAGTTGACGACGCGCAGGCGCTTGATGGCGCGGATCTTCTTCTGACCCTTGCCCTCGGCGATCTGCAGGTGCAGCGTCTCGGCCTCGGCCTGGAGGTCGAACTGCTCGAGGCGCTTCTTGATCGCCTCGGCGCCCATGTAGGCCTCGAAGTAGACGCCGTACCGGTCGACGAGCTCGTTGAAGACCGCGTCCTCGGGCTTGAGGTCGCCGACCTTGAGGGTGCGGAACTGCTCCCACACGCTCTCGAGCCGCGCGATGTCCTCGTCGAAGGACTTGCGGATCTGGCCCATCTCCTTCTCGGCGCCGTCCTTGGTGCGGCGCTTCTGGTCGCTCTTGGCGCCCTCCGCCTCCAGGGCGGCGAGGTCGGTCTCCAGGCGCGCCAGGCGGTCCGCGATGCGGGAGTCGCGCTGGTCCGAGAGGGTCTTGATCTCGAGCCGGAGCTCGTTCTCGAGGCCGGGCATGTCGGCGTGACGGCCGTCGTCGTCCACGTCGATGATCATGTACGCCGCGAAGTAGATGACCTTCTCGAGGTCCTTCGGCGCCATGTCCAGCAGGTATCCGAGGCGCGAGGGGACGCCCTTGAAGTACCAGATGTGGGTGACGGGGGCGGCGAGCTCGATGTGGCCCATCCGCTCGCGGCGGACCGAGGACTTGGTGACCTCGACGCCGCAGCGCTCGCAGACGATGCCTTTGAAGCGGACTCGCTTGTACTTGCCGCAGGAGCACTCCCAGTCGCGAGAGGGTCCGAAGATCTGCTCGCCGAACAGGCCGTCCTTCTCGGGCTTCAGGGTGCGGTAGTTGATGGTCTCGGGCTTCTTCACTTCACCGTGCGACCAGCGACGGATGTCATCGGCCGTTGCGAGGCCGATGCGCAGCTCATCGAAAGTGGTTACGTCGAGCAATGTTTTCTCCTTGTCGGAAAACAGGGTGTCTCGTCAGAGACGGGAGGTCGTCAGATGCTGGCGCGGATCAGATGTCGTCGACGGAGGACGACTCGAACCGGGAGGAGATGTTGATGCCGAGCTCTTCCGCGGCGCGGTAGACCTCGTCATCGGTGTCGCGCAGGCTGACCGCGGTGCCGTCGGCCGAGAGGACCTCGACATTCAGGCACAGGGACTGCATCTCCTTGATGAGGACCTTGAAGGACTCCGGGATGCCGGGCTCCTGGATGTTCTCGCCCTTGACGATGGCCTCGTACACCTTCACGCGGCCGAGGATGTCGTCCGACTTGATGGTGAGGAGCTCCTGGAGGGCGTAGGCGGCGCCGTAGGCCTCGAGGGCCCACACCTCCATCTCGCCGAAGCGCTGTCCGCCGAACTGCGCCTTACCACCGAGCGGCTGCTGGGTGATCATCGAGTACGGGCCCGTCGAGCGCGCGTGGATCTTGTCGTCGACGAGGTGGTGCAGCTTCAGGATGTACATGTAGCCGACCGAGACCGGGTCCGGGAAGGGCTCCCCGGAGCGGCCGTCGAACAGCTGCGTCTTGCCGGACGAGCCGATCAGGCGCTCTCCGTCGCGCGTCGGGGTGGTGGAGTCGAGGAGCCCTGCGAGCTCCTCCTCCGCCGCACCGTCGAAGACGGGGGTCGCGACCTTGGTGCCGGGCGCCGCCTCGCGGGCGTGCTCGGGCAGGCGCGCGGCCCACTCCGGCTGGCCCTCGACCTTCCAGCCCTGCTTCGCGATCCACCCGAGGTGGATCTCGAGGACCTGGCCGAAGTTCATGCGGCCGGGGACGCCGAGCGGGTTGAGGACGATGTCGACCGGGGTGCCGTCGGCGAGGAACGGCATGTCCTCGACCGGCAGGATCTTCGAGATGACGCCCTTGTTGCCGTGGCGGCCGGCGAGCTTGTCGCCCTCGGTGATCTTGCGCTTCTGGGCGATGTAGACGACCACGCGCTGGTTGACGCCCGAGCCGAGCTCGTCGTCGCCGTCCTGCGCGTCGAACACCTTGACGCCGATGATCGTGCCCTGCTCGCCGTGGGGCACCTTCAGCGACGTGTCGCGGACCTCGCGGCTCTTCTCGTTGAAGATCGCGCGGAGCAGGCGCTCCTCGGCCGAGAGCTCGGTCTCGCCCTTGGGCGTGACCTTGCCGACGAGGATGTCGCCGGGGCGGACCTCGGCGCCGATGCGGATGATGCCGCGCTCGTCCAGGTCGGCCAGGAGCTCCGGGCTGACGTTGGGGAGGTCGCGGGTGATCTCCTCCTTGCCGAGCTTGGTGTCGCGGGCGTCGACCTCGTACTCCTCGATGTGGATCGAGGAGAGGACGTCGTCCTTCACCAGGTTCTGGCTGAGGATGATCGCGTCCTCGAAGTTGTGGCCCTCCCACGGCATGAACGCGACGAGCAGGTTCTTGCCCAGCGCGAGCTCGCCGTTCTCGGTGGCGGGGCCGTCGGCGACGACCTCGCCGACCTCGATGCGCTCGCCGGCCGAGACGACCACGCGGTTGTTGTACGAGGTGCCCTGGTTGGAGCGGTCGAACTTGCGGAGGAAGTAGGTCTGCGTGCCGCCCTCGTCCAGCTGGACGGTGACGGAGTCGGCGGAGACCTCCTGGACGACACCGGCCTTGTCGGCGGTGATGACGTCGCCGGCGTCGATGGCCGCGAAGCCCTCCATGCCGGTTCCGACGACGGGCGACTCGCTGCGCAGCAGCGGGACGGCCTGACGCTGCATGTTCGCGCCCATGAGCGCGCGGTTCGCGTCGTCGTGCTCGAGGAACGGGATCAGCGAGGTCGCGACCGAGACCATCTGGCGCGGCGAGACGTCCATGTAGTGGACGCGCTCGGCGTCGACGAGCTCGACCTCTCCGCCCTTGGGGCGGACCAGGACCTTGCCCTCCGCGAAGCGGAATTCCTTCGTGAGGGGGGCGTTCGCCTGGGCGACCAGGTACTCGTCCTCCTCGGACGCGGTGAGGTAGTCGATCTGCGAGGTGACGGTGCCGTCGACGACCTTGCGGTACGGGGTCTCGATGAATCCGAAGGAGTTGATGCGCGCGAAGGACGCGAGCGATCCGATCAGGCCGATGTTCGGGCCTTCCGGGGTCTCGATCGGGCACATGCGGCCGTAGTGCGAGGGGTGCACGTCGCGGACCTCGACGCCGGCGCGCTCACGGGAGAGTCCGCCGGGGCCGAGCGCCGACAGGCGGCGCTTGTGGGTCAGACCCGCGAGCGGGTTGTTCTGGTCCATGAACTGCGACAGCTGGCTGGTTCCGAAGAACTCCTTGATCGCGGCGACGACGGGGCGCACGTTGATCAGGGTCTGCGGGGTGATCGCCTCGATGTCCTGCGTGGTCATGCGCTCGCGGACGACGCGCTCCATGCGGGACAGTCCGGTGCGGACCTGGTTCTGGATCAGCTCGCCGACCGCGCGGATGCGGCGGTTGCCGAAGTGGTCGATGTCGTCGACGTCGAGACGCAGCTCGACCGGCTCGCCGTCGCGCACGCCGGGGAGGGCGGTGCGGCCGTCGTGCAGGGCGACCAGGTACTTGATGGTCGCGATGATGTCCTCGACCGTGAGCACCGAGTCGGACAGCGCCTTGTCGATGCCGAGCTTGCGGTTGATCTTGTAGCGGCCGACCTTCGCGAGGTCGTAGCGCTTGGAGTTGAAGTAGAAGTTGTCCAGCAGCGCGCGGGCGGCCTCGGCGGCGACCTGCTCGCCCGGACGGAGCTTGCGGTAGATGTCGCGGAGGGCGTCCTCCTTGGTGAGGATGTTGTCCTTCTCGAGGGTCAGCTCGATCGACTCGTAGCCGGCGAACTGCTCGAGGATCTCCTCGCTCGTCAGGCCGAGGGCCTTGAGGAACACGGTGACCGACTGCTTGCGCTTGCGGTCGATGCGCACGCCGACCTGGTCGCGCTTGTCGATCTCGAACTCGAGCCAGGCGCCGCGGCTCGGGATCACGCGGGCAGAGTAGATGTCCTTGTCGGACGTCTTCTCCTGCTGGCGCTCGAAGTAGACGCCGGGGCTGCGCACGAGCTGGGACACGACGACACGCTCGGTGCCGTTGATGATGAACGTGCCCTTCTCGGTCATCAGCGGGAAGTCGCCCATGAAGACCGTCTGGGTCTTGATCTCACCCGTGAGGTGGTTCATGAACTCGGCCTCGACGTACAGCGGAGCGGCGTAGGTCTTGCCGCGCTCCTTGCACTCCTCGATCGTGTACTTCTCGGGCTCGAGGTACGGGTTCGTGAAGCTCAGCTGCATCGTCTCGCTGAGGTCCTCGATCGGGGAGATCTCCTCGAAGATCTCGTCGAGGCCGGAGTTGGCGGGGAGGTCCTCCCGGCCGGCGGCCTTCGCCTCGGCGACGCGGGTCTTCCACGCCTCCGAGCCGACGAGCCAGTCGAAGCTCTCGGTCTGCAGCGCGAGCAGATCCGGAACGGTCAGGGTGTCGCTGATCTTGGCGAACGAGAGACGCGAAGCTCCGCGTCCGTTCTTGGGTGAGGTGGTGGTCGCGGTGGACGCAGCAGCCAAGGAAGGAACCTCCGTAGACCCTCGCGGGTCTCAATCTGTGGGATGTGTGGAGTGGGCTCCCGCCGGACGGGCCGCCACCCCTGCCCGCACGCCGTGCGGACCGAGGCGACTCGGTCTTGGGGGCGGGGCTAGAGTGTGGCAACGGCATCCACCATCTGATGCCGGGTTCCGGTGACCTGCCGACCGCGATATGAGGGCATGGGTACTCGGGAGCGCAAAGTACGAATATAGCCGCATCGCGCCACGCCGCGCAAGTGCGGATGCTTGCGCCGCCCCGCGGGGTCCGGTATACGAGGCCACGGCCTCCCGGATCGATCCGACCGGGCCGGGCGCGGAGCCCCGCCGTCCCGCCGCCGCGGCAGACTGGTCGGATGCAGGAACGCACCGGCCGCCGACGCGGAGACGACTCCGAGCACCCCCGCGCCGTGCTCGCCAGCGGGTACACCGCGCGGATCGAGCCCGACCGCCACTCGCCCGACGCGGCGACCCTGGTCGTCGACGGCACTCCGCAGTCGCACGTCGACCTCGCGGATCCGACGCACCTCTCGTTCGAGTACGTCCGCCGGATCGGCCACGCGATCGACCTCGTCGCCCCCGAGGGCGACAGCGTCACGGCGCTCCACCTGGGCGCCGGAGCGCTGACCCTCCCCCGCTACGTCGCCGCGACCCGGCCGGGCTCGCGCCAGCAGGTCGTCGAGATCGAGGGCGCTCTGGTCGAGCTGGTGCGCGAGGCGCTCCCGCTCCCCCGCGGGGCGCAGATCCGCATCCGCCAGGGCGACGCCCGCGAGGTGCTCGGCAAGCTGCCGCCCGGGCTGCGGGGCACGGTCGACGTGGTCGTCGTCGACATCTTCTCGGGCGCGCGCACTCCCGCGCACGTGACCAGCGCCGAGTTCTACGGGGCGATCGCGCCGCTGCTCGCCCCCGGCGGCCTGGTCGCGGTGAACGTGGCCGACGGCGGCGCGCTCGCCTTCGCCCGCGCCCAGGCCGCGACGCTCGCCTCCGTCTTCGCGCACACCGCGATCATGACCGACACCCAGATGCTCAAGGCCAAGCGCTTCGGGAACGTGGTGATGCTCGCCTCCGCCGATCCGCTGCCGCTCGACGGCCTGCCGCGGCGCCTCGCCTCCGATCCCGCGCCCTCCAAGCTGGTGCAGGGGCGGGAGCTCGAGAACTTCATCGCCGGCGCCCTCGTCGTCACGGACGAGACCGCCACCCCGTCGCCGCTGCCGGCGCGGAGCGTCTTCCAGGTGCGACGGGGCTGACCCGGGCCGCGCGTCGGGGCGCCGTCCGGGGACCCGCCGGTACACTCGACGCCGGGGTCAGCGACCCCGACCGTCCTCTCGTCCGCCGCGCGCGACGATCCGGATCCGCACTCCACGAGGAAGCATCGCCCTGAGCATCATCATCCGCCACGACCCCGCGACCCTCCACGAGGAGATCGACGTCGACGCCGCCCAGGAGCGCCTGGAGGAGATCGGCGCGCTGCGCAGCCTCGCCGCGCTCACCGAGAAGGCGGAGCTGCTGCGCCTGCTCGGGCGCGTCGACGAGGCGTGGGACCTCGCGAACGAGGCCGTCCGACGCACCCGCTTCTCCGGCGACCGCGCCGAGCTGCTCACCGCCCGCGTCCGCCGCGCCCGCCTCATGCAGCTGCGGGGCCGCACCGACGAGGCCCTCTCGGAGCTCGCGCTCTGCGTCGAGGAGGCGCGCACGCACGAGTGGCACCTCGAGCACTCCTTCGCGCTCAAGCACCGCGGCCTCACCTTCTTCGAGCTGGGCGAGTACGGCCGGGCGATGCGCGACTTCGACGCCGCGACCGCCCTCGGCGAGCGCGTCGGGGTCCCCGAGGAGGAGCTGGAGGTCGCACGCCTGGGCTACGCCGCCGCCTCCGAGTTCCAGGACGGGACCGACCGCGAGGCCCGCACCGACGGCACCGCCCGCGGCCGCCGCCGCGCCGACGGCGACGAGTCCTAGGCAGCGCCACCGGTGGCCGACCTCGAGGACGTGGCCCGCTGGGCCGACGCGCTGATCGAGGAGCACCTCGACCCCTCCTGGTCCTTCGCGCTCGACCACGCGCGCACCCGCGGCGGCGCCTGCCACTGGACGCGCCGCCGGATCACGGTCTCGCGCCACCTCGCCGCACGCTGGAGCGACGAGGAGGTCCGGCAGACCCTCCTGCACGAGGTCGCGCACGCCCTCGCGGGGCCCGACGCCGGGCACGGACCGCCGTGGCGGCGGATCGCGGCGCGGCTCGGCTACACGGGATCGCGCACCCACAGCAACCCGACCGCGGACGAGCTCGCGCCGTGGGTCGGCACCTGCCCGGGCGGACACCTCTTCTACCGCCATCGCCGGCCCACCCGGCCCCTGGCCTGCGGCCGCTGCGCGCGCCGGTTCGAGCCCGCGAACGCGATCCAGTGGCGGCGCCGACCGGTCCCGGCGCCGTGACCCCGGACGAGGCCTCTCACGGCGGCCGGACGCCGGTCACCGGGCAGTGGCTCCCCGAGGCCGACGGCCGGCGCTGGTGGTTCGACTCCGGAAGCTTCGCGCTCGACTTCGCCACGACCGGAGCACTGCCTCCGGGAGCGGCCGAGCACCTCGACTCCGATGCCGCCCTGGCCGCCTGGCTCGCCGAGCGCTTCGAGGCGGTCGGCCCCGAGAGCAGGGACGCGCGCCTGGACGACGCGCTGATGCTCCGGGGCGCGATCGCCCGGCTGGCCGTCGCGGCCGAGGTCGGCACCGCGCTCGACCCGCGCGACGTCGACGTGGTCAACCTGGTCGCGGCGATGCCCGACATCCCGCCGGTGCTGGGCGGAGGGTCGCGGCAGGCAGGACGGCTCCACGCGGCGGGCAGGCAGGCGCTCGCGTCCATCGCCCGCGAGGCCGTGGCGCTGCTGGGCCCGGCCGTGGCCGGACGGCTGCGGCGCTGCGCGGATCCGGAGTGCCGGATGCTCTACCTCGACACGTCCCGAGCCGGGTCGCGCCGCTGGTGCTCGATGCAGCGCTGCGGGAACCGGTCGAAGGTCCGGGCCTACCGCGCGCGCGCCGCCTCCCCGCGCGGCTGACGCACCGCCGCGGCACCGGGAGCGGCACCGCGGCGGAACGGGTCAGTCGGAGACGCGGACGGAGCGGTCGAAGGCGACGTAGCCCGAGAAGTCCTTGCCGACGCGGTCGAACGCCGTCGGGTAGGGGTGCGGGTACGACCAGGCCTTGTCCTTCTGCAGGCCGTCGCCGGTCTGCACCGAGAAGTACTGGCACTCGCCCTTCCAGGGGCAGGTGTAGGGCGTGGGGCTCTCGACGAGCACGCCCTCGGCGATGCTCGACGGCGGGAAGTACCAGTTGCCCTCGATCGAGATCAGGTCGGAGTCGGGGGCGTCGGCGAGGACGACGTCGTTGAGGACGGCTTTCATGCGGGCCAGCTTTCGGTCGGGACGGGGGCGGAGGGACCGCCTCCGCCGAACGCTACGCCGGGGGCGGGCGAGTGGTCGAGGCGGCGGCTCGGATCCGCAGGGGCTTGTGCGCTCCGCGGACGCCCTGCACCGCTCGGAGGTCGCGCCCGCCGGAGCGGCGGGTCAGCGGAGGACCGCCACCTCGTCGACGGTGTCGACCCGGGCGGCGGCCCGGACCTCGTCCGCCCGCCCCTCGGCGGCGAGCAGGCGGCCGGACTCGGACGCGGTGAGCAGGTGCGCGCACGCCCGGCGCAGGCCCTCGTAGGACGCGCAGGCCACCGCGGCCTCGGGCGAGACGTGGTCGATGCCCAGTCCGATGAGTGCGTCGACGACGGCGCCGGCCGCCAGCTGGTCCTCCATCGCGAACCGCGCCCCTCCGCTGTCGTCGACGTCGCCGAGGGCGATCACGTTGACGCTCGTGCGCCCGCCGTTCTCGTGCTGGCGCTCCAGGATCCAGCGGGCGACGGCCGAGCGGTCGGCCAGGCCCGCGCGGACGACGCGGCCCTCCACACCCCCGAGGTCGGGGCCCTCGCCTCCGGGCAGGGCGTCGACGAGCACCGTGACGTGGGCGGGGGCGAGCACGCGGAGGGCGCGGGCCCCCCACTCGAAGCGGATCTGGTAGGTCGACTGGTCGACGGAGGCGGCGGGAGCGGTCACCCTGACACGGTAGCGAGCACCGGAGGCGCATACACGTCCGGGGCTCCGCGCGCACCCGGTTCCCGCGCGGGGGCGGGCGGAGGAGGATGTCCCTCGTGAAGGTGATGCTCAAGCACGTGCTCGACACCGACGCCGACTCCGCCTGGCGCGCCCTGCAGAGTCCGGCCGTGTTCCGGGAGGTGATGTCCCCGCTCCTGACCGCCGCGTCGCTGGACGAGGGCGGCTTCCGCCCGACCTGGGGGCTCGGCTCCCACGAGGTCGCGATGGACGCCCTCGGGATCGTGCCGATGGGCGCGCAGGAGATCGACCTCTCCTACCGCCGCGTCCCCTCGATGCCCGACGTGCGGATCCTGCGCGACAGCGGCGGGCCCCTCACCGGCTCCCTCCGCCTCATCACCGCGTGGGACCACCGCATGGCCGTCGCCCCGCTCCCCGACGGGCGCACGCTCTTCCGCGACCGCCTCGAGTTCTCGGCGGGCCTCGCCTCGGCCGCGCTCTGGCCGTCGATGTGGGCGTTCTGGCAGTGGCGCGGCATCCGCATCCGCTCCCTCGCACCGTCCTGGCGCCACGATGTCGGTGCCGACACCCGCCCGCGCGGGGAGTCCGCCGCATGAGCCCCGACGGCGTCGCCGAGGAGGAGACCGAGCTGTCACGCTCGGAGCTCCTGCGCCTCCAGTGGCCCTCCGCCGACGAGGAGGAGCAGGACGACGACGGCGTCTCGCCCCGCCGCCGCCTCACGAACGCGGTCGAGGTGTCGGACTGGCGCCGCCACGTCCAGGCCCTCTACGCGGAGGTGCGCCGGCTCTCGAACGTGGACCTGCTCGCCGCGCACGCGTCCTGGATCCGCGGGCGCAACGCGCTCTTCGCGCAGCACCCTTCCACCCCCCTCCTCCCGGCCGACCGCGCGCACTTCCGCTCCCTGCCGATCGCGCCCTACGACGCGGCCTGGCGCTTCGAGCTCGAGGTGGCCCCGGCCGAGGAGGCGCGGCGGATGGACGTGGAGACCGGCACCGACGGCACCGTCCCCTTCGAGCTGATCGGCACGGTCGAGGTGCCGGACGCCGGCAGCCTCGACGTCTGGCGCCTCGCGTCCTACGGCGGAGGCCTGTTCGTGCCGGTCAAGGACGCCCTCGCGGGGACACCCGGCGGCACCTACGGCGGCGGCCGCTACCTCCTGGACACCGTGAAGGGCGCCGACCTCGGTCCGGGCTCCGCCCCGGGGACGCTGGTCCTCGACTTCAACTTCGCCTACAACCCCTCCTGCGCCTACGACCCGGCCTGGGCCTGCCCGCTCGCCCAGGCGGGCAACCGGCTGCCGGTCGAGGTGCCGGTCGGCGAGCGCTACCGGGGCTGACGCCGACCCTGGACGTTCTCGGAGGGGCGGCCGATAGCCTCCGGGCGGCGCCGTCGTGCGCCGGAAAGCAGGAAAGCCGCATGCCCCGTCCCGTCCTCCTCGTCACCGGAACCTCCACCGGCATCGGCCGCGCCACCGCGATCGAGGCCGCGCGCGCGGGCTGGCGGGTGGTCGCCACCGTGCGGGATCCGGAGCGGGCGGAGGGCCTGCGCGCCGCCGCCGCCGAGGCCCGCGTCGAGCTCGACCTGCGGGCGCTCGACGTGACCGACGCGGACTCCGTCGCCGGCTGCCTCCGCGCCGTGGAGGAGGAGCTCGGCGGTCTCGACGCCCTCGTGAACAACGCCGGAGCCGGCCACCTCGGCACCCTCGAGCTGGAGGATCCGGAGGAGCTGCGCCGCGTGATGGAGGTCAACTTCTTCGGCACCGTCGCGGTCACCCGCGCCGCGCTGCCGATGCTGCGCTCGTCCCGCGGCCGCATCGTCACCGTCTCGAGCGTCGGCGGCGCGATCGGGCAGCCGTTCAACGAGGACTACTGCGCGGCGAAGTTCGCGGTCGAGGGGTTCTTCGAGGCGCTCGCCCCGGTCGCCGCCTCCGTCGGCGTCCACGTGTCGCTGATCGAGCCGGGAGCGGTCCGCAGCAGCTTCGTCGAGAACGTCGGCATCGACGCGGCGGCGATGCTCGCGCAGGCCGGCCCCTACGCGCCGGCGCTCGGCGCCTACCTCGACCGCGCCGCGTCGTCCTTCTCCTCGACCCACGCGCAGGACCCGTCCGACGTCGCCGCCGTCATCCTGAAGACCCTGCGCGACCCGGAGCCGGCCTTCCGCGTGCAGACCTCGGACTGGGCGGGCGACTTCGTCGGGACCAAGCTGAGCGACCGCGACGGGTCCCGCGTGCAGGCCGCGATGCGCGGATGGATCGGCATCCACTAGAGTGGGATGGTGCGAGCGCAGCGACTGCGCTCCCCCGCGTCGTAGAACGCCCCTTGTCCCCTAGGACTCTGACCGTCGAGGATCCGTCCCGACCATCTGGCGCACGTGCATGAGGCCCCCGGCCGCGCGCACCGAATCGTACGGCGAACGGATGTGACCACCGTCACCTTCGCCCGAACGCCGATCACCCGCGCCCCGGCCACCGCCCGCGCGTCCTCGATCGGCATGATGCCCCCGAAAGGCACCACTCCATGTCGAACACCCCCCTCTCCTTCAGCGCCCTCGGCGTGCCGGCCCCCCTCGTGGCCGCGCTCACCGCGAGCGGCATCACCGAGCCCTTCCCGATCCAGGTCGACACGCTGCCCGACACCCTCGGCGGACGCGACGTCCTCGGCCGCGGCAAGACCGGCTCCGGCAAGACCCTCGCCTTCTCCATCCCGATGATCGCCCGACTCGGCGGCTCGCTCGCCGGCGGACGCCGCCGCCCCGGCCGCCCGCTCGGACTCGTCCTCGCGCCGACCCGCGAGCTCGCCACGCAGATCACCGCCGCGATGCAGCCCCTCGCCGACGCGTACGGCATCGTCACCACCACGATCTTCGGAGGCGTCTCGCAGCAGCGCCAGGTCGCCGCGCTCAAGCAGGGCGTCGACATCGTCGTGGCCTGCCCGGGCCGCCTCGAGGACCTGATGAAGCAGGGCTTCGTGAACCTCGACGCCGTCGAGATCACCGTCCTCGACGAGGCCGACCACATGGCCGACCTCGGCTTCCTGCCGGTCGTCACGCGCATCCTCGACAAGACCCCCCGCGGCGGGCAGCGCCTGCTGTTCTCCGCGACGCTCGACAACGGCGTGGACAAGCTGGTCAAGAAGTACCTCCAGAACGAGGTGCTCCACTCGGTCGACGAGGCCAACTCGCCGGTCGCGCTGATGACCCACCACGTGTTCGAGGTCGACGGCCTCGACGCCAAGAACGCGCTCGTGAAGACCCTCGCGTCCGGCACCGGCCGCCGCATCCTCTTCATGCGCACCAAGCACCACGCGAAGAAGCTCGCCAAGCAGCTCACCGGCCAGGGCATCCCCGCGGTCGACCTGCACGGCAACCTCTCGCAGGTCGCCCGCGACCGGAACCTCGCCGCGTTCGGCGCCGGCACCGTCAAGGTCCTCGTCGCCACCGACGTCGCCGCCCGCGGCGTGCACGTCGACGACGTCGAGCTCGTCATCCACGTCGACCCGCCGATGGAGCACAAGGCGTACCTGCACCGCTCGGGCCGCACCGCCCGCGCCGGCAGCGAGGGAGACGTCGTCACCGTCGTCCTGCCCACGCAGCGCAGCGACGTGAAGACCCTCCTCCGCAAGGCCGCGATCCAGGTCGCGCCCCAGCAGGTGACGGCCGACTCGGCCGCCGTCGCGAAGCTCGTCGGCGACGTCGCTCCGTACGTCACCCCCAGCGCCGTCGTCGAGCCCGTCCGCAGCCAGTCGCAGGGCGGACGCTCGCAGGGCGCCAACGCGCAGCGCAAGCGCGCGGCCCGCACCGAGGGCACCGCCGCACCCCGCGGCGGACGCTCGACGGGTGCCGCGACCGGCGGAGGCGACCGCCCCCGCCGCGACCGCACCGCCGCCGAGGGACCCGCCCGCGGCGGCGCCCGCGGAGGTCGCAGCCGCTCGGCCGCCGGCGCCCCCTCGACCTCGGGCGGATCGCGCTCGTTCTACAGCACCGCGACCGGCGGAGCAGCCTCGGCCGCTCCCGCCCGCGAGTCCGCCGGCGGCGGCGCCCGCCGCGGCGGCCGCCGCGCGCAGGGCTGAACCGTTGTGTGCGCCGCAGAGCGGCGCACCGCGGTCGGCCGGCAGGACGGTCGCGATCCGCAGAGCGGGTCACGACCGGCTAGGCCGATCCGCTGACACGCGGATCGACCGTTCGCCTCGCAGGAGGCGGCTGGTCCGGGGGCTGGGCGCTCGGTGATCGCACTTCAGCGCTCGTCCTGATCAGGACGACAGCACCACGAAGGGCCGGGGCCCGCGATCACAGGTCGCAGGTTCCGGCCCTTCGTCGTTCGCGCTTCAGATCTCCGAGCAGAGCCCCGTGCAGGGAGATCCGGAAGTCCTCACCGCGTCGCGAGCAGTCGATCCTCTGCTCTTCGCCGTCGTCGGGCAGCGCCGCCACCTGTCCTCGCCCGACAACGGGAGGTCCAGTGGACACCGGGTCCACGAGCCGAACGGCGGATTCGCGTGCCAGCGAATCCGTCTAGGCGAACGCCCGACGCTCCACCCGCCCGGCCGTCCCTGAGAGCCGACCGCGGCGCGCCGCCCCGCGGCGCGCAAGAAGTCCGCTCCGCGCCGCTAGGACAGACGCCCGACGGAGGCCAAGGCGGCGCGGATCAGCGCGCCCCGCCCGCCCTCCATCTCGGCGGAGATCGCGTCGGAGCAGGCCTCGTCGGGGGTCATCCAGGTGAGCTCGAGGGCGTCCTGGCGGGGGTCGCAGGTGCCGGTGACGGGGACGACGTAGGCGAGGGAGACCGCGTGCTGGCGGTCGTCGGTGAACGGCCCCATGCCGGGCATCGGGAAGTACTCGGCGACGTGGAAGGGGAGCGGGCTCGCCGGGAGGAGGGGGAAGGCCATCGGGCCGAGGTCCTTCTCGAGGTGGCGGAACAGCGCGTCGCGCAGCGTCTCGCCGTACATCACGCGGCCCGACACGATCGTGCGGGTGATCTGGCCGGAGGAGGTCGCGCGCAGGAGCACGCCGACCTCGGTGACCTGCCCGAGCCCGTCGACCCGGACGGGCACGGCCTCCACGTACAGCAGCGGGAGCCGCCGGCGGATCTCGGCGAGTTCGTCGTCGGACAGCCACCCGGAGTTCGGGTCAGGGGTGCGCACGCTCATGCAGCCATTCTCACCCTTCGCGGCTGGTGTTCCGACCGGCGGCGGCGATCCCGCGCTCAGGGGGATGATGGTGCGATGGGAATCGACGCGAACGCGGTGCTGTGGTCCTCCTCCGAGCGCGACCGCGTCGGCAGGCCCCTCCTGGTGCTGCTGCACGGCTACGGCTCGCACGAGGGGGACCTGTTCTCGCTCGGCGCCTACCTGCCGCTGGAGCCGGTCCTCGCGTCCCTCCGGGCGCCTCTTGCCCTGGGTGGCGGGGCGAACGCGTGGTGGCCCCTCCGTGTCCCGCTGGTGCCGGACGAGCCGCGGGCCGATCCCGAGGCCGTCGAAGCGGCGGCGGCCGGTGTGATCGAGTGGCTCGACGCTCTGGAGCACCCGGGTCCGGTCGGGCTGCTGGGCTTCTCCCAGGGCGCCGCGCTGGCGGTGCAGCTGCTGCGGCGCGCGCCGGGCCGCTTCGCCTTCGCGGTCGCCCTGTCCGGGTTCGTGGTCCCGCTCGCCGAGGGCGACGACGCGGACGAGCGGCTCGCCCGCGAGCGTCCGCCGGTGTTCTGGGGCCGCGGGACGCTCGACACGGTGATCCCGGAGGAGCTCGTGCGGGACGCGGCGGCCTGGTTCCCGGAGCACACGGCGCTCGACGCCCGGGTCTACGAGGGCGTCGCCCACGGAGTCGGGCAGGCCGAGCTCGCCGACATCGGCACGTTCGTCCGTCTCGGCTTCGCCTGACGGGCGGACTCCCCCCCCGTCAAGGGCTCGCCCCCGGGCCGCGGCCCCGGCAATGTCGGAGGTGGCAGGGAGGATAGGTGCATGCCGGACGTCCTCGAGCGCTTCTCCCCCGCCACGCGCGCGTGGTTCGAGGGCGCGTTCCCGGCGCCGACCGCCGCCCAGGAGGGCGCCTGGTCGGCCATCTCGAGTGGAGCGCACGCCCTCGTGGTCGCTCCCACCGGCTCCGGCAAGACGCTCTCGGCCTTCCTCTGGGCGATCGACCGGCTCGTGCAGGGCCCGCCGCCGGAGGATCCGCAGCACCGCACGCGCGTGCTCTACGTCTCGCCGCTGAAGGCTCTCGGCGTCGACGTCGAGCGCAACCTCCGCTCGCCGCTCGTCGGCGTCACCCAGACGGCGCTGCGGCTGAGCGCCGAGGGCATCGGCAGCGCGCCGGCCACGGTCACCGTCGGGGTGCGCTCGGGAGACACGCCCGCCGCCGAGCGGCGCGTGCTGCAGAAGACGCCGCCGGACATCCTGATCACGACCCCCGAGTCGCTCTACCTCATGCTCACCTCGGCGGCGCGCGAGTCGCTCCGCGGCGTCGAGACGGTCATCGTCGACGAGGTCCACGCCGTCGCATCGACCAAGCGCGGGGCGCACCTCGCCGTCTCCCTCGAGCGGCTCGACGCCCTGCTCCCGAAGCCGGTGCAGCGCATCGGCCTCTCGGCGACGGTGCGCCCGCGCGAGGAGGTGGCCCGGTTCCTCGCCGGCCGCTCCCCGGTCGCGATCGTGGCTCCGGCGTCCGAGAAGCAGTGGGACCTCAGCGTCGTCGTCCCGGTGGAGGACATGTCCGAGCTGGGGACGGCGGCTCCGCAGGACGGATCGACGATGGGGGCCACCGGTCCGCAGAGCGGGTCGATCTGGCCGCACGTCGAGGAGTCGATCGTCGACCGGGTCCTCGCGCACACCTCCTCCATCGTCTTCGCGAACTCCCGCCGCCTCGCCGAGCGGCTGACCGCCCGGCTCAACGAGATCTACGCCGAGCGCCGCGAGCTCGCCGCGGAGCGGGCGCGTGAGGCGGGCGAGCCCGTGGCGGTCGGGGCCCTGCTCGCCGAGGCGGCCTCCTCCTCCGTCCGCCGCTCCCCGGCCGAGGCGATGGGAGCGGCCGGCGGCACGAGCGGCAGCGGGCAGTCCGCGCCCGACGAGGAGCCGCTGCTCGCCCGCGCCCACCACGGCTCGGTGAGCAAGGAGCAGCGCGCGATCATCGAGGACGACCTGAAGTCCGGCCGCCTGCGCTGCGTGGTCGCGACCTCGAGCCTCGAGCTGGGGATCGACATGGGCGCGGTCGACCTCGTCGTCCAGGTCGAGACGCCGCCCTCGGTCGCGAGCGCCCTGCAGCGCGTGGGTCGAGCCGGCCACCAGGTCGGCGAGGTCTCGCGCGGGTCCTTCTACCCCAAGCACCGGGCCGACCTGCTCCACTCCGCCGTGACGACGGAGCGGATGCGCTCGGGCCTGATCGAGGCGATCGCCGTCCCCGCGAACCCGCTCGACATCCTCGCCCAGCAGACCGTCGCCGCGACTGCCCTCGAGAGCCTCGACGTGGACGACTGGTTCGACACCGTCCGCCGCAGCGCGCCCTTCGTGTCCCTGCCCCGCTCCGCCTACGAGGCGACCCTCGACCTGCTCTCGGGCCGCTATCCCTCCGATCAGTTCGCGGAGCTGCGGCCGCGCCTCGTCTGGGACCGCGACGCGAACACGCTCACCGGCCGGCCCGGCGCCCAGCGCCTCGCCGTCACCAGCGGCGGCACCATCCCCGACCGCGGGCTCTTCGGCGTGTTCATGGTCGGCGAGCCGGGCTCGACCGGCAACCGCGTCGGCGAGCTCGACGAGGAGATGGTCTACGAGTCACGCGTCGGCGACGTCTTCGCGCTCGGAGCCACCAGCTGGCGCATCCAGGAGATCACCTACGACCGCGTGATCGTGACGCCGGCGTTCGGCGAGCCCGGGCGCCTCCCGTTCTGGAAGGGCGACTCGCAGGGGCGCCCCGCCGAGCTCGGCGAGGCGATCGGGGCGTTCACCCGCGAGGTGGGCGCCGCCGCCCCCGAGACGGCCCGCGAGCGCTGCACGGCGGCCGGCCTCGACGAGTACGCGACCAACAACCTCCTCTCCTTCCTCGACGAGCAGCGCCTGGCCACAGGGCAGATCCCGGACGACCGCACCCTCGTGCTCGAGCGCTTCCGCGACGAGCTGGGCGACTGGCGGCTGGTGCTGCACTCCCCGTACGGGATGCAGGTGCACTCGCCGTGGGCGCTCGCCATCGGCGCCCGCGTCCGCGAGCGGCACGGCGTCGACGGAGCGGCCATGGCCGGGGACGACGGCATCGTCGTGCGGATCCCCGACACGGAGTCGGAGCCGCCGGGCTCCGAGCTGTTCCTGTTCGAGCGCGAGGAGCTGGAGCAGCTGGTCACGAGCGAGGTCGGCGGCTCCGCCCTCTTCGCCGCCCGGTTCCGCGAGTGCGCGGCGCGGGCGCTCCTGCTCCCGAGGTACAACCCGGGCAAGCGCTCCCCGCTCTGGCAGCAACGGCAGCGGGCGGCGCAGCTGCTCGACGTCGCCCGCACCTACCCGACCTTCCCGATCATCCTCGAGACCGTCCGCGAGTGCCTCCAGGACGTCTACGACCTGCCCGCGCTGCTCCGGCTCGCCGCGCGGCTGGACGGGCGCGAGCTGCGGATCCTCGAGGTCGAGACGCCGACCGCCAGTCCGTTCGCGCGGTCCATGCTCTTCGGCTACGTCGCGGCCTTCATGTACGAGGGCGACAGCCCGCTCGCCGAGCGCCGTGCCGCGGCGCTCTCGGTCGACGCGACGCTCCTCGGCGAGCTGCTCGGCCGGGCGGAGCTGCGCGAGCTGCTCGACCCGGCCGTCCTCGCGCAGATCGAGCGCGAGCTGCAGCGCGTCGAGCCCGAGCGCCGCCTCCGCGGGCTCGAGGGCGCCGCCGACCTGCTCCGGCTGCTCGGCCCGCTGACGCTCGACGAGCTCGGGGAGCGCCTGGTCGACGAATCGGTCGCCTCGGCGGACGTCGCGAAGGCGCCCGCGATCGAGCGCGCGGTGCTCGAGGCCGACGTCGCCGCGCTCGTGAAAGCGAAGCGTGTCCTGCCCGTCGGGCTCGGCGGCGAGCAGCGGTACGCCGCGATGGAGGACGCCTCCCGGCTCCGCGACGCTCTCGGCGTGCCCCTGCCGATCGGCGTCCCCGTCGCCTTCATCGACCCGGTCCGCGATCCGCTCGGCGACCTCGTCGCCCGCTACGCGCGCACCCACGGCCCCTTCACCGCCGCCGTCGTCGCCACCCGCCTGGGCCTCGGCGTCGCGGTCGTCACCGACACCCTGCGCCGCCTCGCGGGCGAGCGCCGCGTCTCGGAGGGCGAGTTCCGCCCCACCGGCACCGGGACCGAGTGGTGCGACGCCGAGGTGCTGCGCCGCCTGCGCAGCCGCTCTCTCGCCGCGCTCCGCAAAGAGGTGGAGCCGGTCGACGCGGCCGCCTACGCCCGCTTCCTCCCCGCCTGGCAGCATGTCGGCGGCTCGCTCCGCGGCATCGACGGCGTGGCCTCCGTGATCGACCAGCTGGCCGGCGCGCCCATCCCCGCGTCCGCCTGGGAGTCGCTGATCCTGCCCGCCCGGGTGCGCGACTACTCCCCCGCGATGCTCGACGAGCTCACCGCGACCGGCGAGGTCCTCTGGGCCGGCGCGGGCACCCTCCCCGGCAACGACGGCTGGGTGAGCCTCCACCTCGCCGACACGGCCGGTCTGACCCTCCCTGTCCCCGCCGCCGAGTCCGTGACCCTGACCGAGCTCCAGCAGGAGATCGTCGGCGTACTCGGCTCGGGCGGCGGCTACTTCTTCCGCCAGCTCTCCGACGCGGTCGGCTCCACAGACGACGCCGGCCTCGTCGAGGCCCTGTGGGAGCTGGTCTGGGCCGGGCTCGTCACGAACGATACCCTGGCGCCGCTGCGCACCCTCGTCGGCTCCACCGGCGGCGCGCACCGCCAGCCGCGCGCCCCCGCCCGCGCCCGCGCGCCCCGGGGTCGGATGACCGCCCGCCCCACGATGGCCACCCGCGTGGGGCCGCCGACCGCCGGCGGCCGCTGGTCGATCGTGCCGCTCGCGGAGTCGGACGCGACGATCCGCGGGCACGCGCTCGGCGAGACGCTGCTCGAGCGGTACGGGATCGTCACCCGCGGCTCCGTGCAGGCCGAGGGCGTCCTGGGCGGCTTCGCCCTCGCCTACAAGGTGCTGAGCGGCTTCGAGCAGCAGGGCCGCGCCCGGAGGGGCTACTTCATCGAGAAGCTGGGAGCAGCGCAGTTCGGCACCGCCGGCAGCGTCGACCGGCTCCGCACGTTCGCCCCGCAGGACGAGGCGCAGGAGCGCTCACGACCGGTGCTCGCGCTCGCGGCGACCGACCCCGCCAATCCGTTCGGCGCCGCTCTGCCGTGGCCGCAGGGCGAGGGGCACCGCCCCGGTCGGAAGGCCGGCGCGCTGGTCGCCGTCGTCGACGGAGCGCTCGCGGTCTACCTCGAGCGCGGCGGCAAGACCGCCCTCACCTTCACCGCCGACGAGGCGACCCTCGCCGACGCGGCCGGCGCCCTCTCGCAGCTGGTCCGCTCCCGCGGGGTCGAGAAGCTGACCGTCGAGAAGATCGACGGCGTCTTCGCGCTCGGCACGCCCTTCGGCGACGCCCTCGTCGCCGCCGGCTTCGTCGCGAATCCGCGCGGCCTGAGGATGCGCTCGTGAGCGCCGGAGGGAGCCCGCGTGCCCGAGGGTGACACCGTCTACCGATCCGCCCACAACCTCGCCGAGGCGCTGGACGGCGAGGTCCTGACCCGGTGCGACGTCCGCGTGCCGAAGTACGCGACGGTCGACCTCACCGGCGAGACGATCGACGAGGTCGTCCCCCGCGGCAAGCACCTGCTGATGCGTGTCGGCGACGCGCTGATCCACTCCCATCTCAAGATGGAGGGGAGCTGGCACCTCTACGCCCGCGGCGAGGGCGAGCGGCCGAAGTGGCACCGGCCGGCGTTCCAGGCCCGGATCGTCCTCGAGACCGAGGACTGGCAGGCGGTCGGCTTCGAGCTCGGGCTCCTCGAGATCGTCCCGCGCTCGGCCGAGGAGGACGTGGTCGGCTACCTCGGCCCCGATCTGCTCGGCGCCGACTGGGACGCGGACGAGGCGCTGCGACGCCTGTCCGCCGATCCGGAGCGGCCGATCGGGCTCGCGCTGCTCGACCAGCGGATCATGGCCGGACTCGGCAACGTCTACCGCGCCGAGCTGTGCTTCCTGCGCGGCGTTCTGCCCACGCGCCCGGTCGGCGGGAGCGGCGACCTCGTGCGCACCATCGCGCTCGCGAAGCGGCTCATCACCGTGAACCGCGAGCGGATCGAGCGCACGACGACCGGCAACCTGCGCCCGGGCCAGCAGCTCTGGGTCTACGGCCGCGACCGCAAGCCGTGCCGGCGCTGCGGCACTCCGATCGAGCGCGGTGAGCTCGGCGACGACGAGCTGCAGCTGCGGGTCACCTACTGGTGCCCGCACTGCCAGAGCTGAGGGGCTACTCCTCGACCGCGGAGCGGCGCCCGGGGACGTGCTTCTCGTGGACGCCGACGTCCGTCAGGCGCTCGATGCGGTCGACGTGGCGGCCGGGCTCGCCGCCGTCCGCGACGATCCAGCTGCCGACGAGGAGGAACCCGTCGCGGCCGCCGGCCGTCAGCGGGCCCGTGATCGTGAACGACCCGAGCGCCGGAGTCGAGAACGCCACGCGCACCGGGTCCCCGTGCTCGAGCCCCTCGGCCGAGCGCTCCCCGCCGACCTCCTCGGCGTCCGGAGCCAGGGCGACGCTCTGGATCTCGGTCCCCGTGCCGAGGAAGACGTCCGCGACGACGAGCTCGCCGCCGACGGCCTGGCGGACGACCCCCTCGATCCCGTAGAGGCCGTAGCGCGGTGAGCGGACGAGGACGCGCACTGAGTCGCCGATCGCGACCTCGGCGAGAGCACCCCGGATCGAGGCGACGTCCCTCCGCGCGGGAGGGGCGGACAGGGCGTCGAGGATCGGGCTGGGCATCCGATCAGGGTAGCCGCTCCGGGAGCGCACCCGCCCGGCGGATCGGCGGCGGATCCCGGGCGGCCGTGGCGCCAGGTTGCATCGGCCGCCGACGCCAGGCGCGAGCGGCGGAGCGCCGGCCGGAAGGCTCCGGGACCGCGAGACCCCGGCACTGCGGAGTCACCGGCACCGCCGGGAGACGCCGGTACTGCGGCAGACCCAGGCACCGCCGGGAACGACGAAGGCCCCGCCTGAGCGGGGCCTTCGGACGATGCGGAGTCGGTGGGATTTGAACCCACGGAACCCAATAAAGGGTTCTCCACCTTAGCAGGGTGGTGCACTCGACCGGACTATGCGACGACTCCTGAGCGCCCGCTGGCGGACGCACGACGACCATCATAACCGCACGCGCGAGGGCCTCGCGACACGGGCGCCCGCCCCTCCGCGGGAGGGCGAGAAGCCGCCTACTGGTCCGACAGGGGCCGGCCGATCGTGCAGGTCTCCTGCTGCGCGGTCTGCCCGGAGACATCGCTCGGGAGGGTGACCGGCCCGTCGGGTGCGCTCGTCGCGGGGGCGTCGGTCGCGGGGGCGTCGGTGGCCGGCGACTCCGTGGCCGCCGGAGCGCCGGTCGCCCCGGGCTCCTCCCCCGTCGACTGCGAGCCGCCGCCGGTGGTGCCGCTCAACGCGATCGGCTGGTCGGCGAGGAGAGCCGCGTTCAGCGCGGACGCCGCGTCCTCGCTCGGGTACACACCGTTGCCGTCGATGAAGGTCGGGTACTGCACGAAGACCACGTTCGCGAGGTCGACGTCCTTCACCGCGAGGCCGATCGACACGAGGGTGTTCACGTTCTCGAGCGAGGTGGAGAGCTGCATGTTCGAGACGGCCGCCTTCGCGAGGCCGTAGAGGTTCACCGGGTTCGAGAGCGTCGACGCGCTCTTCACCTTGCGCACCAGCGACGACAGGTACACCTGCTGGCTCGAGATGCGGGTGAGGTCGCTGCCGTCGCCGACGCCGTGCCGAGTGCGGAGGAACGCCAGCGCCTCGGCGCCGACGAGCGTGTGCGTGCCCGCGTCGAGGTTCAGCCCCGTGTACTCGTCCTGGATCGGGGTGGCGACGCAGACGTCCACTCCGCCGACCGCGTTCGACATCTCGATGACGCCCTCGAACTGGATGAGCGCCGCGTAGGGGATCTCGAGCCCGGTCAGCTGCTCGACCGTCTGCACGGTGCACGCCAGCCCGCCGGCCTCGAGCGAGGTGTTGATCTTCGCCGAGTCCACCGCGTCCGAGACGGCGCCGGTGGCCGGGTCGGTGCAGGAGGGGATCGGGACGTAGAGGTCGCGGGGGAAGCTGACGACCTCCACGGTCGAGTGGTCGGCCGAGATGTGCATGAGCATCGTGACGTCGTTGAGGTTCTCGGCACGCTCGCCGTAGGCCCCGGCGGCCGATCCGTCGGCGCTGTCGCTGCCGGCGAGCAGGATGTTGACGCCGCCCTCGATCGCCCCGATCTCGGGCACGTCGCCTCCGCCCGAATCGATCCCGAGGTCGACGGAGGGACGCGCGCTCCCGGCGATCAGCGAGGCGGCGATCGCCACGATGCAGACCGCGCTGAGCACGCCTACGCCCACGCAGGCCGCGAGGATCCGCGCGGCGAAGCGCACTCCGCTCGGGCGGCGCAGGCGGCCGTGCCGTGCTGCTGTGGTCCGGGTGGACGCGCGTTCGCTCATCGGGTCGTACTCTCTCTCGGCTGCGGGACGCGTGTCGTCCCGGAGTCAGCGCGCGAGGTGGAGAGCACCCGTGGTGCCGCCCGCCCTCGGCTCAGCCGAAGAAGCCGACCGAGCAGGTCTGCTGGTCGGCGCTCTGGCCGGTGACCGATTCTGGCAGGGCAACCTTGGATCCGTCCTCGGGAGTCGCTGCAGGAGTGCCGGGTGCCGCCTCGGCCGTCGCCAGCGGATCCGCGGTCGCCGGGCCCGACGGAGCGGCGGTGTCGGCCGGAGCCGCCGCCTCGCCCTCCACGGTCGCGCCGGCGCCCGTGCCGCCGGTGATGGCGATCGGCTGATCGGTCTGCAGGGCGCTCGCCAGGACGTCGCCCGCGGCGCGGTCCGGCTCCACCCCGCTCGGAGTCGCCCCGGTCGGGTACTGCGCGAAGACGACGTCCGCGAGGTCGACGTCCTTCAGCGCGAGTCCCATCTGGACCATCGTGTTCACGTTGTCGAGACCGGTCGAGAGCGTCATGTTGCCGAGCGCCGCCTTCGCGAGACCGTAGAGCGCGACCGGGTTGAGGAGGGTGTCCGCGCTCTTGATCTGGCGCACGAGCGCCGAGAGGAAGACCTGCTGGTTGCTGATGCGGGTCAGGTCGCTGCCGTCGCCGATGCCGTGGCGGCTGCGGAGGAACTGCAGCGCCGCCATTCCCTCGAGCGAGTGCACGCCCGGCTCGAGGTAGGTGTTCGTGTAGGGGTCCGCGATCTCGGTCGCGACGCAGACGTCGACTCCGCCGACCGCGTTCGACATCTCGATCACGCCGTTGAACTGCACGACCGCGCCGTAGTCGACCCGGACGCCCATGAGGTCCTCGACGACCCCCGCCACGCAGCCGAGGCTGACGTCGCTGCCCATCGCCTCGTTGATCTTGGTGTCGTACCGGGCGGGGATCGTCTCACCCGTGGCGGCGTTCACGCACTCCGGGATGTCGACGTACATGTCGCGGGGGAAGCTCACGACCGTCGCGTTGCTGTGGTCGGCCGAGACGTGCATCAGCATGTTGACGTCGTTGAGGACGCTCGTCTCCTCGTCGGGGTCGCCGTAGGCGTCGCCCTGGCCCTTCCGCGAGTCGCTGCCGACGACGAGGACGTTGAAGCCGCCCTCCAGTGCGCCGATCTCCGGGGCGCCTCCGGCCTCGACGCTGGAGCCGGCCGCGCCCGGGTGCAGGTCGACCGAGGGCTGCACGGACTGGACGATCAGCGTCGCCGCGATCGCGACCACCGACACCGAGGCGACCACACCGACACCGCCCACGAGGGCGGCTCCCTTCACCAGGGTCCGCGCGAGGGTGTGCCGCTTCTGGCGGCCGTGCCGCACGAAGGGGCGCGGCGTGCGCGGAGTGTCGCGAGTCTGTGTCGAAGGGCCCGTGCGGCGCATCCGTCTCCCGGTGTCGAGGCGTCAATGGTGCGGAGGTGAGGGCCGGGCGTCGGTCCCGGGCGTCGCGCAATCCTATACAGAGGGGTGGCGCGTTCCGAAGGAGAGCGGGCGGCCCTCCGTCGTCGCGCGCCAGGACTGGCGTCGGAAGGCGCCGACGCGAAGAACGGGACTCCGCGGCGGACGGCGTGGCGGAGGGCGTGGGATTCGAACCCACGAGACGTTTCCGCCCACCAGTTTTCAAGACTGGCTCCATCGGCCGCTCGGACAGCCCTCCCGGCCGCTCCCGCAGGAGCGACACCCGATAGTAACCGCCGAGCGCGCGGGACCGTGGTCAGCGCAGCGCCGAGAGCGCGACCGCCACGCCGTCCTGGTGGACCGAGGGGATCACGGCGGAGGCCACGGCCCGCACCTCGTCGGGCGCCTGCCCCATCGCGAGCCCTGCGCCCTCGGCGGCGGCCCAGGTGAGCATCTCGATGTCGTTGCGGCCGTCGCCCAGCGCGACCACGTCGCTCCGCTCGATGCCCAGCTCCTCGCGGACGACCTCGAGCGCGGTGGACTTGTTGACGCCGTGCGGGGCGATGTCGAGCCAGGCGGTCCAGCCGATCGCGTAGCTGACCTGGTGCAGGCCCATCTCCTCGACCAGCGAGGTGAACTCCTCGATCCCGGTCTCTGGCGAGATCACGACGACCCGGGTGCACAGCCGGCCGAGCAGCTCCTCGAAGGGGACGTGGGTCGTCTCGGCACCCATCACGGCACCGCCCGGGAACGCCTCGGTGTAGAAGAAGGCGCCGTCCGCGTCCTCGACGGCGTAGTGCGCGTCGGGGAGGGAGCGGCGGATGGTCTCGAGGACCTCCGTCGGGTCGAAGGTCTCGACCGTCTCGGGGACGTAGGCACCGGACGCGTCCCGGCGGAGCGTGACCGCTCCGTTGCAGCAGATCACGTACTCGGGCGAGATCCCGAGGCGCTCGACAACGGGCAGGGTGGAGGAGGGCGAGCGCCCGGTGGCGAGCATCACCTCGTCGCCCTGGGCGGCCACGCGGGTGATCGCGTCCGTCACCGCGCGGGTGATGGTGCCGTCCTCGTGCATGACGGTGCCGTCGATGTCGAGGGCGACGAGGCGGCGGCCGGAGGCGCGGGCCGCGCTCATGCGACGGGCTCGAGCACCTCGAGGCCGCCGAGGTGGGGCCGCAGCGCCTCGGGGACGAGCACCGAGCCGTCAGACCGCTGGTGGGTCTCGAGGAGGGCGACGATCCAGCGGGTGGTCGCGAGCGTGCCGTTGAGGGTGGCGACCGGAGCCGTCCTCCCCGACTCGGTGCGGTAGCGGGTGTCGAGGCGGCGGGCCTGGAACGTGGTGCAGTTCGAGGTCGAGGTCAGCTCGCGGTAGGTCTCCTGCGTGGGGACCCACGCCTCCACGTCGAACTTGCGCGCCGCGCTCTGGCCGAGGTCGCCGGCCGCCGTGTCGATGACGCGGTAGTGCAGGCCGAGGCTCTGCAGGACGTCCTCCTGGTACGAGAGGAGGCGCGCGTGCTCCGCCTCGGCGTCCTCGGGGAGGGTGTAGACGAACATCTCGAGCTTGCTGAACTGGTGCACGCGGATGATGCCGCGGGTGTCCCGTCCGCCCGAGCCCGCCTCGCGGCGGTAGCAGGTGCTCCAGCCCGCGTAGCGCTTCGCTCCGCCGGAGAGGTCGAGGATCTCGTCGGCGTGGTAGCCGGCGAGGGCGACCTCGCTGGTGCCGGTGAGGTAGAGGTCGTCGTCGCGGAGGCGGTACACCTCGTCGTCGTGCTCGCCGAGGAAGCCGGTGCCGTCCATGATCTCGGGGCGCACGAGGGTCGGCGTGATCAGCGGGGTGAAGCCGGCGGCGAGCGCCTTCTCGAGGCCCAGGTTCATCAGCGCGATCTCGAGGCGGGCGACCAGGCCCTTGAGGAAGTAGAAGCGCGCGCCGCTGACCTTCGCGCCGCGCTGCATGTCGATGCCGTCCAGCAGCTCGCCGAGCTCGAGGTGGTCGCGCGGAGCGAAGTCGAAGACGGGGCGCTCGCCGACCGTCCTGACGAGCTCGAACGACTCCTCGCCGCCCGCGGGGACGCCCTCGATGATCGGGTTGGCGATGCGCTTCACCAGCACGGTGAAGGCGTCCCCGGCCTCGGACGCCTCCTGCTGGGCCTGCTTGGCGGCGGCGGCGAGGCGCTGGGCCTCAACGACGAGCGCCGCCTTCTCGTCCTTCGGAGCCTTGGCGACGGTCTTGCCGAAGGCGTTCTGCTCGGCCCGGAGCCGCTCCGCCTCGGTGATCGCCGCACGGCGCACGCGGTCGGCCTCGAGCGCCTCGTCGACCAGCTCGACGGAGTCGCCGCGCGCCTCCTGCGAGCGCTTCAGGACGTCCGGGTTCTCGCGCAGAAGTACGGGATCAATCACCCCAGCAGTGTAGAGGAGGGCCGGGACGGGCCGCCGCCCGCGCGTACCCCCGGGACCGGCTGAGCATCGGCCGCGAGGAGGCATCCGATCGCGCGGACGGCTGCGAATGTGAGTCATCCCCCGAGAACGTCCCCCCCGCGTTCGACACCCCTGCTCCCCTGAAGGCTCTTCCATGCACGCCACCCCCCTCATCGACGCGACCCCCGGCGTCGTCCTCGAGCGCGACGGCTCCGTCGCCCGGATCACCCTCAACCGCCCCGACGCCCTCAACGCGATCGACCTCGGCACCGCGCGACTGCTGCTGAGCACCGTCGCCGACCTCGACGCCGACGCCGGCTGCTCCGTCATCGTGATCGCCGCGGCCGGCCGCGCGTTCTGCACGGGCGGCGACATCTCGGCGATCATGGGGTCCGAGCACCCGGACCACTACCTGCGCGACGTCGCGACCACGACCGCCCAGGTCATCCGCCTGCTCGAGGACAGCCGCGCCGTCGTCGTCTGCGCGATCGACGGCATGGTCGCGGGCGCCGGCATCGCCTTCGCTCTGGCCGCCGACATCGTGATCGCGACTCCCGCCGCCCTCTTCCTCAGCGCGTACGGCGACGTCGGGCTCGTCCCGGACGTGGGGGTCACCGCCGCACTCCCCCGCGTCGTCGGCCGCCGCCGCGCGCTGGACTTCGTGCTGTCCGGCCGCCCGGTCCGCGCGGCCGAGGCGCTGGAGTGGCAGCTCGTGACCGAGGTCGTGCCGCGCGCCGACCTCGCCGGCCGCGTCGACGAGCGGGTGCGCGCCCTGGCGGCGAAGCCGGCGCACGTCGCGTCCGCCGCCCGCCGCCTCCTGCGCACCGACCCGCTCGACCGCGCCGAGCGCATCGTCGAGGAGACGGACACCCTGGTCGAGTTCCTGGCGGTCCCCGCCACGCGCACGCTCCTGGACGCCGAGCACGAGCGCCAGGCCCGCCGCGCCGCCCGGGCGACCGCTTCGCTCTGACCCGGCGCGAGCGTCCTCGACGATGCTCCGGCCCCGGGCCGGGCGGACGTCCGCCCGGCGGCCCACGGATCGGCCGGGCATTCTCCTCCGATCTCGGCTACGGTGGTCCCCGCGAAGGGGAGTAGTTCCCACCGTCCGCCGAGCGGACGACGAGGCGCGTCGACATGCTGGTCCGGGACGATCCGGGCCCGGCGCTCCACCCCGGCTCCGGCCGGGGCGAACGAGACCTTCGGTCAGTCGACGCACGTCCTGACCGGTCCTCTCGCGCGGGTCGGCGGACCTGAGCCAGGAGATCGCATGGCGACCACCGCCCCCACCCCCAGTCCCGCCCAGGTGCGCCGCTGGCGCCGCTACCTCGCCGACGAGCTCGCCGAGGCCTCCGTGTACCGCGACCTCGCCGGCCGCCGCTCCGGCGAGGAGCGGGAGATCCTGCTCGCGCTCGCCGTGGCCGAGGGCCGCCACGAGGAGCACTGGCGCGAGCTCCTCGGCTCCGCGGCGGAGCCCGCGCCCCGCCCGGACCTCCGCACGCGCTTCCTGGGCTTCCTCACCCGCCGCTTCGGCTCCGTGTTCGTCCTCGCCCTGATCCAGCGCGCCGAGGCCCGCTCCCCCTACGCCGACGACGACGACGCCACCGAGGCGATGGCCGCCGACGAGCGGATCCACGGCGAGGTCGTCCGCGGGCTCGCCGAGCGCGGTCGCAACCGCCTCTCCGGGACGTTCCGCGCGGCGGTCTTCGGAGCGAACGACGGCCTGGTCTCGAACCTCGCCCTCGTGCTCGGAGTGGGGGCGAGCGGAGTCGGGACTGGCGTCGTCCTGTTCACGGGCATCGCGGGCCTGCTCGCCGGCGCCCTCTCGATGGGCGCGGGCGAGTTCGTCTCGGTGCGCTCGCAGCGCGAGCTGCTCTCGGCCTCCAGCCCGGACCTCGACGCGAACCGCATCGTCCCCGATCTGGACGTCGACGCGAACGAGCTCGCCCTGGTCTACCGCGCTCGCGGGATGACCCAGGAGCAGGCCGACGCGCGTGCCTCCTCCGTCTTCACGGGCCTGCGCGGCGGCGCCGTCACCTCCCCCATCACGCTGGGCGGTCCCGCAGGAGACCCCGACGTCGACGAGCACGAGTCGATCGGCACGGGCATGGGCGCGGCGCTGTCGAGCTTCTGCTTCTTCGCCTCGGGCGCGATCATCCCGGTGCTCCCCTACCTGCTCGGCCTGACGGGGCTCACCGCGGTGGTCGTCGCCTGCGTGCTCGTGGGCATCGCCCTGCTCGCCACCGGCGCGGTCGTCGGGCTGCTCTCGGGCGCCCCGCCGCTGGCCCGGGCGCTGCGCCAGCTCGGGATCGGCTACGGCGCGGCCCTGGTGACCTACCTCCTCGGCCTGCTCTTCGGCGCGTCCGGAGTCTGAGCCTCGGCCTCGAGGAGCTGCGCGGACTCGCGCGGCTCCTCGGCGCGGGGCCGCACGACGACGCCGCGCCACCGCAGCGCCGCCACTCCGACCGCCAGCAGCAGCGACGCCGGCAGGCAGCCCAGCAGGGGGATGCAGGAGTAGTAGAGGAGCTGCCGCTGGATCCACGCGGGCGAGGGCACGTCGGAGTCGCCGTAGTAGGGCGGAGGCGGCGAGGAGTAGCCGGTGTAGAGGAGCGCGAGGCCGATCAGGGTCCCCGCGAGGCCGGCGAGCAGGAGCACGAGGAGCCACGGGTTCCGCAGCAGGGGCGCCTCGCGCACGGGCTCGGCGGGAGCAGCGGGAGCGGGGTCGGCGGCCGGCTCCGGCAGGGGTGCGGGCGCGGTCTCGGCGCCGAGGCGGTGCGACCGCCGGCCCTCGGCGGCTCCGGCGATGTCGGGCAGTGCCATGATGCGGCGCGGTCCGGGCACGGACGAGGAGCCGGGGCGGACCTCGCGCGACTCCGGGAGCGCGGAACGAGCGGCGGCTCCGGACGTGGCGGCGGGAGCGCCGGGGGCGGCACCCGTGCCGGGCCTCGCGAACGCCCGCTCGTCGCCTCTCAGACGCTCCACCGGTCCCGAGAACCCGCGCTGGAAGGCCGGGTCGTAGCGCGGGTCGACCCGTTCGTCGTCGTCAGTCATTTTCGTGACCCGTCATCGTCGTCCCCGGTCATCGTCGACCTCCGGCTCGTGGGAGAGGATCCCGCGCAGCCAGTCGCGGGCCTCGAGGAACACCTCGTCGTCGTAGCGTCGCACGGAGGTGACCGGGCGGCGGTCAGCGCGCGGATACGAGCCGAGGAAGATCACCTTCGGGCTGAAGCGCCGCAGCCCCATCAGCGCGTCGGCGACCCGCTCGTCCTGGACGTGCCCGTCGAGGTCGATGACGAACCGGTACCGGCCGAGGGCGTCGCCGATCGGCCGCGACTGGATCATGCTCAGGTTCACCCCGCGGGTCGCGAACTGCTCGAGCATGTCGAGCAGGGCGCCCGGCTGGTCGGCCGGGAGCTCGGCGATCACGCTGGTCTTGTCGGCGCCGGTCGGCTCGGGCAGCGCGTGCGAGCGCGAGACGTGCACGAAGCGCGTGACGGCGTTCGGGTTGTCGCCGATCCGCTCCGCCAGCACCGCGACGTCGTGGTGGGCGACGATCCCGGGAGGGGCGATGGCCGCGTCCGCGGGAGATCCGCCCAGCAGGTCGACGGTGGCCTGGACGTTGCTGGAGGCGGGCAGGTGCTCGTGGCTGGGGATCTCGCGGTCGAGCCACACCCGGCACTGTCCGTAGGCCACGGGGTGCGCGGCGACGGTGCGCACCTCCTCGAGGCTCGTCCCCGGGCGGCCGACCAGGATGAACGACACCGGCACCAGGTACTCGCCGACGATGCGCAGCCCCGGGATCCGCGCCAGCGCGTCCTGCGCGGCCGTCACTCCGCCCTCGACCGAGTTCTCGATCGCGATCACCGCGCCGTCGCTGCGGCCGGTGACCAGATCGCTCAGCGCCTCCCCCACGTTCGCGACGCTGCGCCACAGCTGTCCGCGCGCCTCCGGGACCTGCGCGAGGGCCGCCTCCGTGAACGTGCCGCTGGGCCCGAGATAGCTGTAGGCACGGGTCTCGGGGGCGCTGTCGGGCATGGCGCAAGCCTAGCCAGCCGCGGTACCCCTGGAGGGGGCCGGACTGCCACTATGGACCGCATGACCGATCGCGCAGGGAAGCCGGCACAGGCCTCCGATCTCATCGACGTCGAGGCCCTCGTGAGGGCGTACTACGAGAAGAAGCCGGACGTCTCCGACCCGGCTCAGAAGGTGGTGTTCGGCACCTCGGGCCACCGCGGATCCTCGTTCGACACGGCCTTCAACGAGGACCACATCGCCGCCGTCACCCAGGCGATCGTCGAGTACCGGACCGAGCAGGGCATCACCGGCCCGCTGTTCATCGGCGCCGACACGCACGGGCTCTCCCGCCCGGCCCTCACCACCGCGCTCGAGGTCCTGGTGGGCAACCAGGTCCGCGTGCTCGTGGACGAGTTCGACGACTTCGTGCCGACCCCGGCGCTCAGCCACGCGATCCTCCGCTACAACAACGACCCCGCGCACACCGACCGGGCCGACGGCATCGTGGTGACCCCCTCGCACAACCCGCCCCGCGACGGCGGCTTCAAGTACAACCCGCCGCACGGCGGCCCCGCCGACTCCGACGCGACGACCTGGATCGCCGACCGGGCCAACGAGCTCATCGCCGACGGCAACCGCGGCGTGACCTCGGCCGAGCCCTCCGCGGTCGAGACCTACGACTACCGCACGCACTACGTCGCGGACCTGGCGAACATCATCGACCTCGACGCGATCCGGAAGGCCGGCGTGCGGATCGGGGCCGACCCCCTCGGCGGCGCCTCCGTGCACTACTGGCAGCTGATCGCCGAGATGCACGGCCTCGACCTGACCGTGGTGAACGGGGAGGTCGACCCGGCCTGGGGCTTCATGACCCTCGACTGGGACGGCAAGATCCGGATGGACCCGTCCTCCCCCAGCGCGATGGCCTCGGTGGTCGCGCGCGCCGGCGACTTCGACATCCTCACCGGCAACGACGCCGACGCGGACCGGCACGGCATCGTCACCCCCGACGGCGGGCTGATGAACCCCAACCACTACCTGGCCGTCGCGATCGACTACCTCTACCGCCACCGCACCGGCTGGCGCGAGGACGCGGCGATCGGCAAGACGCTGGTCTCCTCCTCGATCATCGACCGGGTCGCGGAGTCGCTGGGCCGGCGCCTCTGGGAGGTCCCGGTGGGCTTCAAGTGGTTCGTCCCCGGGCTGGTCGACGGCTCGGTCGGCTTCGGGGGCGAGGAGTCCGCGGGCGCCTCGTTCCTCCGCTTCGACGGCACCGTCTGGACCACCGACAAGGACGGCATCCTCCTCGCGCTGCTCGCCTCCGAGATCGTGGCGGTCACCGGGAAGAGCCCGTCGGCGCTCTACCGCGAGCTGACCGAGCGCTTCGGCGACCCGGTCTACGAGCGCGTGGACGCGGTGGCGACGAAGGCGCAGAAGGCGGCCCTCGGCAAGCTGGATGGCGACGCGATCGCGGCGACGGCCCTCGCCGGGTCCGAGATCACCGCGAAGCTCTCGAAGGCGCCCGGCAACGGCGCGGCCGTCGGAGGCGTCAAGGTCGTCACCGAGGACGCCTGGTTCGCTGCGCGTCCCTCCGGCACCGAGGACGTCTACAAGATCTACGCCGAGAGCTTCCGCGGCCTCGACCACCTGCACGAGGTCCAGGCCGAGGCGCGCACGATCGTGGACGCGGCGCTGAACTCCTAGCCGCTGCGCTCAGTCGCCCGAGAAGGCTCGTTCCCGACCAGGAGAACGAGCCTTCTCGGGCGACTCAGCGGCGGTGAGGAGGGGGCCGGCTACCAGCGCGGGTGGACGGTGGGGCGGAAGTGGGTGTCGTAGAGGGCGTTCACGGCCTCCATGAAGGCGGGGCCGAGGGGCGCGGCGGAGGCGGCGGCCGCGTTGGCGCGGGCCTGCTCGGGCGAGCGGGCGCCGGGGATCACCGAGGTGACGCCCTCCTGCTGGATGATCCAGGCGAGCGCTGCCGCCGCGGGGGCGAGGCCGTGGTCGTCGGCGAGGCGGGAGAACTCCTGCGCGGCCTCCACGCCAGTCGCGAAGTCGACGCCCGAGAAGGTCTCGCCGACGTCGAAGGCGGAGCCGTCGCGGTTGTAGCTGCGGTGGTCCTCCGGCGCGAACACGGTCTCGGTCGTGTAGCGGCCGCTGAGCAGGCCCGAGGCGAGCGGGACCCGCGCGAGGACGCCGACGCCGGCCTCGCGGGCGGCGGGCAGCACCTCGTCGAGCGGCTTGAGGCGGAACGCGTTCAGGATGATCTGGACGCTCGCGACGTTCGGGCGGGCGATGGCGGTCAGCGCCTCCTCCGTGCGCTCGACCGAGACGCCATAGGCGGCGATCGCGCCCTCGGCGACGAGGGTGTCGAGGGCGTCGTAGACGGCGTCGTCGGAGTAGACGGAGGTGGGCGGGCAGTGCAGCTGCACCAGATCGAGGGTGTCGACGCCGAGGTTGGCGCGCGAGCGGTCGGTCCAGGCGCGGAAGTTGTCGAGCACGTAGTTGGCGGGCATCTGCTCCGCGCGACGGCCCATCTTGGTGGCGACGAAGACCTGCGCGTCGGGGTGCGCCGCGCGGTAGGCGCCGATCGTCCGCTCGCTGCGGCCGTCGCCGTAGACGTCGGCGGTGTCGAAGAGGGTCACCCCCGACTCCACTGCGGCGTCGAGCACGGCGAGGGCGTCGGTCTCGGCGACATCCCCCCAGTCGGCACCGAGCTGCCAGGTTCCGAGGCCGACGACGGAGACGGGGGCGCCGGTGCGTCCGAGGATTCGAGTTTCCATGCCTCCACCGTAGGTGCGGCCGAGCCCGCGGCGGACCCCCTTGCGCGTGCTCTAACGTCGAGGGCATGCCCCTCCTCGTGCTCGGAAGCGCCAACCTCGACCACGTCCACCGGGTCGCCCGCATCCCCGCTCCCGGAGAGACGGTGCTCGCCCTCGACGCGAGCACCTTCCCGGGCGGCAAGGGCCTCAACCAGGCCGTCGCGGCCGCACGGACCGAGCCCGGCACCGTCTTCGTCACGAGCCTCGGACGCGACTCGGCGGGAGACCGGCTCGCCGCGGTCCTCGGCGAGGAGCCGCTGGAGCTGCGCGCCCGCCGCGGCGACGTCCGCACCGGCACCGCGCAGATCACCGTGGACGAGCGCGGGGAGAACGCGATCGTCGTCGACTCCGGAGCGAACGCCGCCCTGGTCGGGCTGACCGGAGAGGAGTCGGCCCTGGTGGCGGCGGCCGACGCCCTGCTCCTCCAGCTCGAGATCCCGACAGCGACGGTGACGGAGGCGGCCCGCGCCGCGCGCGCCGGCGGCACGGTGTCGATCCTGAACGCCGCCCCGATCGGACCGCTGCCGGAGGAGCTCCTGGCGGTGCTCGACGTGCTGATCGTCAACGAGCACGAGGCCCGCGAGCTCGCCGCCGATCGCGGCATCACCGCCGCCGACGACGACGCGCTCGCCGCTGCCCTCACCGCGCTGGTGCCGCTCGTGCTGGTCACCCTCGGCTCCGACGGCGTCGTCGTGGCGGTCCGCGACCGCGAGCCGGTGCGCACCCCGGCCTTCCGGGTGGAGGCCGTGGACACCACCGGCGCCGGCGACACCTTCTGCGGCGCCTTCTCGGCCCGGCTCGCCGCCACGGGAGCACGGCTCGACGATCCGGAGCAGCTGGTCGCCCTCACCCGCTGGGCGAGCGCGGCCGCGGCGATCTCGGTCACCCGCGCCGGAGCGGCGGTGTCCGCGCCGACGGCGGCCGAGACGATCGCGTTCCTCGCCGAGCGCGCCTGAGCGGGAAGCTCTTCGGGAGGCTCGCCTGAGCGGGAAGCTCCTCAGGGAGGACGGAGCGGACACCGACCGCGGGCGGCCCGCAGCACCGTCGCTCCGGTCGGCAGCGTGCACTCCGCAGGAGGGACGCACGGGACCGCCCGGCCCGGCTCCGCTCCTCGCGGCGAGGCGTCGCGGCCTGCGGACAGCCGCGCCCGCTCCCCGATCCGGCTAGTCGATCGCGGCGACCCGGACGGTCACCCGCGGCCGCAGCTCCGGGTGCACCCGGACGCACCACTCGCGCACCGCGGCTCCGATCGCGCGCGCCACGTCCGGCGCGGACGCCTCCGCGGTCACGCAGAGGTCGACGGCCACGGACACCTCGTCCCCCGCGACGCGGACCAGGACCGGATCGGCGAACGTGCCGCCGCTCGCGGTGCCCAGCGGCTCGACCACGATCCCGGTCGCGCTCAGCGTCGTCGCCGCATGCGCGAGCACGTCGCGCACCTCGGGCCTGGCCGGCATCAGGGTCGCGACGCCGTCCAGGGCACGCAGCTCCGCGGCGAGCGCGGACACCGGATCGACCGGGGCCGCCGCCTCGAGGCCGCTCACGACTCCTCCGTCCCGGGGACGTAGACGTCCTCCACGCGGACGTCGATCCTCGACACCCTCAGCTCGGTCTGGGTCAGCAGCCGCGAGTGCACGCGCTCGCGCACCTGCTGGGCCGCCTCGGCGATCGGCACCCCCCAGAAGACCGAGATCGTCAGCTCCACCACGACCTCCGCGCCCGGCTCGGCGATGTCGCCGACAAGGCGGCAGCGGCCGACCAGCACGCCGGCGACACTGTCGCCCGCCTCGCGCACGAGTCCGCGGACCGCTCCCTCGGTGATCGTGAGCGCCACGTCGGGCTGGACGCTCGCCAGCGGGATGTCGCGTCCGGCCCGCGACTCGCGGCGCACCTGGGTGAGGATCGAGCCGAACCAGCTCTCCTCCGGCGCGGGCAGGCGTGCGGCGTCGTCGTCGATGAGCGCGCCGGAGAGGGCGCGCACGCGCTCGAGGGCGCGCAGAGTGCGCCGGTGCTCCGGCGACTCCTCGATGGCGGGGTCGTACGGAGTGCGCCCGCGGTCGAGGTAGTCGCTCAGCTCGTCGATGCCGATGCCGTCGACCTCCTGCTCCGTCGCGTCCGCCTCCTGCTCGAGCGCGGGCGGCAGCACGACATCGTGCTCCCCCGCGCGCTCCGGCCCGCCGCCGGGACCCTGGTCCGCGTTCATCGCGTCTGCTCCCTCATCGCCAGTCCTCCATCGCCACGACCAGCGACTCGCGCGCGCGGGCGAGCTTGCCCCGCACGGCGGTCACCGTGAGACCGAGGTGATCGGCGATCTCGTTGTACGACTCCCCGCCGACCTCGCGCAGCACCCAGCACTGCCGCTGCGACTCCGGCAGCTCGGACAGGGCGTGCGCGAGAGCCCGCATGGCGTCGCTCTGCTCAGCGGCCTCGAACGGGCCGGGCTCTCGGGCCGGGGGATGCTCCACGGCGTCGACGTCGTCGGTCGGGCGGCGCTGGCGCAGCAGGTCGACGCTGGAGCGGCTGACGATCCGCATCATCCAGCTGCGCACGCTCGCCGGCTCCTTGAGCTGCGGGAGCTGCGCCCAGACCGTGATCAGCGCGTTCTGCACGGCGTCGGAGGCATCGGCCTGCGAGCCCGTGAGCCGCCAGGCGTAGGCGCGGAGGATCGACTGGTGCCGCTTGACGAGCACCTCGAAGGCGCGCACGTCGCCCTCGGCGGAGCGCTCGGCGAGCAGCGCGTCGCTCGCCGCTTCCAGTCCGGGCACGGCGCCTCCTCCCTCTCCGCTCACGCGGCCTCGGGCCGCCTCTCAGGTGACGCTCAGGAAAAAGTCCGCCGAGCACCGTGACGAACGCCGTCCGGGCTCCGTCTCACTCATGAAAGCACAGCCCGACCGGAATTCCGCCGGGCCTTCGACCCCGGTCTGCTCAGCAACGGCAGCCGATGAGACGTCCAGGAGACCTCATGAGCGACACCACGCGCACCCCCTCCACCACCCGCGTCGACAAGACCTCCGTCGACACGGTCACGAGCCTCGGCGGCTCGCGGACCTCCGGCACCGCCCAGGGCACCACGGTCATCGACGACAGCGTCGTGGCCAAGGTCGCCGGCATCGCGGCCCGTCAGGTGCCCGGCGTCTTCGCCCTCGGCAACAACGCCGCCCGTGCCTTCGGCGCGATCCGCCAGGCCGTCGGCGGCGCCGACCACGCCCAGGGCGTGAGTGTCGAGGTCGGCGAGACCCAGGTCGCGGCCGACGTGACCATCGTCGTCGAGTACCCCGTGCCGATGCAGAAGGTCGCCGACTCCGTCCGCGCCGCCGTCTCCGAGGCCATCACCGAGCTCGTCGGCATGGCCGTCTCCGAGATCAACGTCGCCGTCGTCGACGTGCACATCCCCGGCGACGACAAGGACGACGAGGCCACCGAGAGCCGCGTCCGATGAGCGACTTCCAGCGCCCCGCGCCCACCGCCCCCGGCGGCCGCAGCACCGTCCTCGGTGTCGTGGTCGGCGCGATCCTCGCCTTCGCGGCCCTGATGTTCGGCTTCTGGGGCTTCGTCCTCACCGCCCTCTTCATGGCCCTCGGCGTCGTGATCGCCCGCATCGCCGACGGCACCCTCGACGTGCGCAGCCTCGTGGACGTGTTCCGCGGCCGCACCACCTCCCGCTAGGAGCCCTCTGTGACCGCTCTCGACACGCGTCCCGCATCGCCGGTGGCGGGCACCGTCACCATCACCGTCCGCTCCATCGAGCGCGCCGCCGTGGCGATCGTCCACGAGGAGCTGGGCGTGGAGGTCTCCGCGATCCGCGTCCGCCTCTCCGACGACCGGGGCGGCCTCGCCCTGGCGGTGACCGCGCCGGTCGTCGTCGAGCCGGGCACCGCCCCGGCCGGCGGCTCCCTGCTCGAGCGCCTGCACGGCGACCGCACCCGCATCGCCTCCCGCATGGAGGCGCTGACCGGGCGCACCGTCAGCCGGATCGACATCCGGGTCACGGGCACCCGCACCCGAAGCACGAGGAGAGTCGCATGAGCCCCGCACCGTCGGCGCCCGACACCCGCTACAGCCGCTACCTCCGTCGCGAGACCCACAAGTCCCGCTCCGCCGCGCAGATCGTCGTCCTGGTGCTCATCGCCCTGGTCGCGGCCTACATCGGCACGGAGGCGGTGCTCGCGGTCCTCGGCGCCGCGCCCCTGCTCGCCGCACCGTCCGCCCTGCTGGGCGCGATCGTCGGAGTCGCGTCGCTGGCCAACCCCGCCCTCATCGGCGTGGCTGTCGGCGCGGGCATTCTCGCCCTGGTCCTGCTGGTGCTCGCACTGGCGCCCGGGGCCCGGGCCCGCCACACCGTGGACGACGACCGCCTCGCCGTGGTCGTGGACGACGGCGTGATCGCCTCCTCCTTGGCCCGCGCAGCCCGCACGGCCGCCCACTCCCGCCGCGAGGACACCCGCGCCTCGCTCGGGCGGCGCACCGCACTGGTCGAGGTGACCCCCGCC
>NZ_PSUC01000150.1:0-5525 GCF_002931635.1 Rathayibacter sp. AY2B7
GGTTAAACAGCGATGGCCACCCATTTCTGGGTGGCCATCGTGAATGGTGTCCGGCGGTGTCCTACTCTCCCACAGGGTCCCCCCTGCAGTACCATCGGCGCTGAGAGTCTTAGCTTCCGGGTTCGGAATGTGACCGGGCGTTTCCCTCTCGCTATGGCCGCCGTAACCCTGGCGACACACGCACCCGAGGGCACATGGTCAAATCTGGGTTACACGCCGTGCGTGTATTCAATTGTTCCGCTCCTCCCGAAGGAGGATGCGGGGTGCCCGTCTTCTGGGAACCACAAAGTGGACGCAAGCAATCTCTGACCACTCCTACCAGCCTTTACAACGGTATGAGTGTAGTGATTATCAAGTTATCGGCTTATTAGTACCGGTCAGCTCCGACAGTCTTTAGTCCTGTCTTCCACATCCGGCCTATCAACCCAGTCGTCTGGCTGGGAGCCTCTCCCCCGAAGGGATGGAAATCTCATCTCGAAGCCGGCTTCCCGCTTAGATGCTTTCAGCGGTTATCCGTTCCGAACGTAGCTAATCAGCGGTGCTCCTGGCGGAACAACTGACACACCAGAGGTTCGTCCATCCCGGTCCTCTCGTACTAGGGATAGATCTTCTCAAATTTCCTGCGCGCGCAGCGGATAGGGACCGAACTGTCTCACGACGTTCTAAACCCAGCTCGCGTACCGCTTTAATGGGCGAACAGCCCAACCCTTGGGACCTACTCCAGCCCCAGGATGCGACGAGCCGACATCGAGGTGCCAAACCATGCCGTCGATATGGACTCTTGGGCAAGATCAGCCTGTTATCCCCGAGGTACCTTTTATCCGTTGAGCGACAGCGCTTCCACAAGCCACTGCCGGATCACTAGTCCCGACTTTCGTCCCTGCTCGACTTGTCAGTCTCACAGTCAAGCTCCCTTGTGCACTTACACTCGCCACCTGATTGCCAACCAGGTTGAGGGAACCTTTGGGCGCCTCCGTTACTCTTTGGGAGGCAACCGCCCCAGTTAAACTACCCATCAGGCACTGTCCCTGAACCCGATTAGGGTCCGAAGTTAGATATCCAGAGTGACCAGAGTGGTATTTCAACAATGACTCCACGAACACTAGCGTGCCCGCTTCAACGTCTCCCACCTATCCTACACAAGCCACACCGAACACCAATACCAAACTATAGTAAAGGTCACGGGGTCTTTCCGTCCTGCTGCGCGTAACGAGCATCTTTACTCGTAATGCAATTTCGCCGAGTTCGCGGTTGAGACAGCTGGGAAGTCGTTACGCCATTCGTGCAGGTCGGAACTTACCCGACAAGGAATTTCGCTACCTTAGGATGGTTATAGTTACCACCGCCGTTTACTGGGGCTTAAATTCTCAGCTTCGCCTTGCGGCTAACCGTTCCTCTTAACCTTCCAGCACCGGGCAGGCGTCAGTCCGTATACATCGTCTTGCGACTTAGCACGGACCTGTGTTTTTAGTAAACAGTCGCTTCCCACTGGTCTCTGCGGCCATCGAACGCTCCCGGAGCAAGTCCGTTCACGCCTCAGGCCCCCCTTCTCCCGAAGTTACGGGGGCATTTTGCCGAGTTCCTTAACCACGATTCTCTCGATCTCCTTAGTATTCTCTACCTGACCACCTGAGTCGGTTTGGGGTACGGGCAGCTAGAACCTCGCGTCGATGCTTTTCTTGGCAGCATAGGATCACCGATTTCGACTTGCGTCTACCCATCAGATCTCAGGCTATATGAACGACGGATTTGCCTATCGTTCGCCCTACATCCTTAGACCGGGACAACCATCGCCCGGCTCGGCTACCTTCCTGCGTCACACCTGTTAATACGCTAAACGCACCAGCACGGGGTCGTACGCTAGGCCCAACGCTTCACCCCGAAGGGATCCATCACAGGGATTCAGATACTTAGCACTACTGGATTGTCTTGGGCGGTTCTTCGCCGGTACGGGAATATCAACCCGTTGTCCATCGACTACGCCTGTCGGCCTCGCCTTAGGTCCCGACTTACCCAGGGAAGATTAGCTTGACCCTGGAACCCTTGGTCTTCCGGAGGACGGGTTTCTCACCCGTCTTTCGCTACTCATGCCTGCATTCTCACTCGTGTGGCATCCACGGCTGGTTCACACCGCCGCTTCACTCGCCACACGACGCTCTCCTACCCATCAACACGGCTGGACCACGAAGGCCTACCACTAATGTCAATGCCACAACTTCGGTGGCGTGCTTGAGCCCCGTTACATTGTCGGCGCGGAATCACTTGACCAGTGAGCTATTACGCACTCTTTCAAGGGTGGCTGCTTCTAAGCCAACCTCCTGGTTGTCTGTGCAACTCCACATCCTTTCCCACTTAGCACGCGCTTAGGGACCTTAGTTGGTGGTCTGGGTTGTTTCCCTCTCGACTATGAAGCTTATCCCCCACAGTCTCACTGCTGCGCTCTCACTTACCGGCATTCGGAGTTTGGCTGACGTCAGTAAGCTTTTGGGCCCCATCGGCCATCCAGTAGCTCTACCTCCGGCAAGAAACACGCAACGCTGCACCTAAATGCATTTCGGAGAGAACCAGCTATCACGAAGTTTGATTGGCCTTTCACCCCTATCCACAGCTCATCCCCTCCATTTTCAACTGAAGTGGGTTCGGTCCTCCACGACGTCTTACCGTCGCTTCAACCTGGCCATGGATAGATCACTTCGCTTCGGGTCTAGACCCTGCGACTGAATCGCCCTATTCGGACTCGCTTTCGCTACGGCTGCCCCACACGGGTTAACCTCGCCACAGAGCACTAACTCGCAGGCTCATTCTTCAAAAGGCACGCCGTCACCCCTACAAGGAGGCTCCGACGGTTTGTAAGCAAACGGTTTCAGGTACTATTTCACTCCCCTCCCGGGGTACTTTTCACCTTTCCCTCACGGTACTTGTCCGCTATCGGTCATCTGGGAGTATTTAGGCTTATCAGGTGGTCCTGACAGATTCACACGGGATTTCTCGGGCCCCGTGCTACTTGGGATACTCTTCACGCCATAACACCATTTCGACTACGGGGCTCGCACCCGCTCTGGCCAGGCGTTCAAACCTGTTCGTCTATGATGCGCTGTAACGTTCACCGGCCGGCAGACCGGAACGAAAAGTCCCACAACCCCGGCCATGCAACCCCTGCCGGGTATCACACATGACTCGGTTTAGCCTCTTCCGCGTTCGCTCGCCACTACTGACGGAATCACTGTTGTTTTCTCTTCCTGTGGGTACTGAGATGTTTCACTTCCCCACGTTCCCTCTACCCGCCCTATATATTCAGGCGGGAGTCACCAGGTCACCACAAGGGGCCTGGCGGGGTTTCCCCATTCGGAAATCCTCGGATCACAGCTCGTTTATCAGCTCCCCGAGGCTTATCGCAGATTACGACGTCCTTCTTCGGCTCCAGATGCCAAGGCATTCACCGTTTGCTCTTATGAACTTGCTAATCACATGAGTTAAGAAACTACAACTCGAAAAGTTGCAGATCCAATGATTTGCATGACCGCAGCCCGAAAGCCGCGCCATGCGAATCTTGTCGATCCACGACCGAAGCCGTGAATCTAAGATGCTCGCGTCCACTGTGTAGTTCTCAAAATACGGGCGGTATCCCTCTCCCACACACCCAGGCGTGAGAAAAGGATCCGGAGAGTCGACCCCGCCACCCGAAGGCAGCCGGCCCGGTCCCTCAGGACCCAACAGCGTGCATGTACCCGACTCCACCGCCCCGACGCGTTCCCAACCCGAAGGCTGTACTGACGCGAGACGATCTCACCGAGCACCTAGTTCAATGTTCCACCCATGAGCTACCAGCAAAGACATTCGCTTTGATCTGGCGCCTGGAACACCCTGCGGTGTCCAGATGCTCCTTAGAAAGGAGGTGATCCAGCCGCACCTTCCGGTACGGCTACCTTGTTACGACTTAGTCCTAATCACCGATCCCACCTTCGACAGCTCCCTCCTTGCGGTTAGGCCACTGGCTTCGGGTGTTACCGACTTTCATGACTTGACGGGCGGTGTGTACAAGGCCCGGGAACGTATTCACCGCAGCGTTGCTGATCTGCGATTACTAGCGACTCCGACTTCATGAGGTCGAGTTGCAGACCTCAATCCGAACTGAGACCGGCTTTTTGGGATTCGCTCCACCTTACGGTATCGCAGCCCTTTGTACCGGCCATTGTAGCATGCGTGAAGCCCAAGACATAAGGGGCATGATGATTTGACGTCATCCCCACCTTCCTCCGAGTTGACCCCGGCAGTCTCCTATGAGTTCCCACCATGACGTGCTGGCAACATAGAACGAGGGTTGCGCTCGTTGCGGGACTTAACCCAACATCTCACGACACGAGCTGACGACAACCATGCACCACCTGTATACCGACCTTGCGGGGCAACCATTTCTGGAAGTTTCCGGTATATGTCAAGCCTTGGTAAGGTTCTTCGCGTTGCATCGAATTAATCCGCATGCTCCGCCGCTTGTGCGGGCCCCCGTCAATTCCTTTGAGTTTTAGCCTTGCGGCCGTACTCCCCAGGCGGGGAACTTAATGCGTTAGCTGCGACACGGAGACCGTGGAAAGGTCCCCACATCTAGTTCCCAACGTTTACGGCGTGGACTACCAGGGTATCTAATCCTGTTCGCTCCCCACGCTTTCGCTCCTCAGCGTCAGTAACGGCCCAGAGAACTGCCTTCGCCATCGGTGTTCCTCCTGATATCTGCGCATTCCACCGCTACACCAGGAATTCCATTCTCCCCTACCGCACTCTAGTCTGCCCGTACCCACTGCAGGCCCGAGGTTGAGCCTCGGGTTTTCACAGCAGACGCGACAAACCGCCTACGAGCTCTTTACGCCCAATAATTCCGGACAACGCTTGCACCCTACGTATTACCGCGGCTGCTGGCACGTAGTTAGCCGGTGCTTTTTCTGCAGGTACCGTCAAGCCGAAGCCCTTCTTCCCTACTAAAAGAGGTTTACAACCCGAAGGCCGTCATCCCCCACGCGGCGTTGCTGCATCAGGCTTTCGCCCATTGTGCAATATTCCCCACTGCTGCCTCCCGTAGGAGTCTGGGCCGTGTCTCAGTCCCAGTGTGGCCGGTCACCCTCTCAGGCCGGCTACCCGTCGTCGCCTTGGTGAGCCATTACCTCACCAACTAGCTGATAGGCCGCGAGTCCATCCTTGACCGAAAAACTTTCCACCCGCACCCGATGCCGGGGCAGGTCGTATCCGGTATTAGACGCCGTTTCCAGCGCTTATCCCAGAGTCAAGGGCAGGTTACTCACGTGTTACTCACCCGTTCGCCACTAATCCACCCAGCAAGCTGGGCTTCATCGTTCGACTTGCATGTGTTAAGCACGCCGCCAGCGTTCGTCCTGAGCCAGGATCAAACTCTCCGTAAAAAAATTACGACCCCCAACCCCGAAGAGAAGGAGAGTCAAGTTTGACCTCTAGCAAATAAGACATCTCTCCGACCCGAAAGCCGGAAGCTGACATCAATTTCCAAAGGAATCCCA
>NZ_PSUC01000151.1:0-5390 GCF_002931635.1 Rathayibacter sp. AY2B7
GGGCAGACTAGCGCAGGCGGGCTCGGCGGTTCGAGGGGGCTGCTCAAGGGGGTGGTGCTGGTCCTCCCGACGCTATAGACGGGCCTTGCGACTGATGGCTGGATGAGACGGATTCAGGTTGTAGTGCCCCATTCGGGCGTGGTGGTCGGGCTCGTATCAGCGATTCCGCTGAAGGACTGGCGAACCGCCGCGCATGCGTGTACACGGAACGGTCACACGCGCTGTCGACGACGGATCGGAGGGCGGATGTCGGATCGGGAGGGGACTCCGGGAATGCCCGTCCGTGGAATGGACGAGGGGGAGTGCTGCTCGGTCGAGGAACGGCGACCCTACCCGGCGACTCTGGACACGGCCCCGGGCCGGGCCGCTGGGCGAGAGAATTGACCGGGCGTTCACCGGGCCGACCCCGCGCCGAAACACTGCGATGATGGGCTCTCCACTGGTGATCGCCGTCGCACCCGCGTCGCGGATCACCCGCCGCGGGCGAGCGGCGGTCCCGACGAGAGGGAGGACGCGATGGACACGGCCACGACCGCGACCGGCGACCGGCCGTCCACCCCGCCGTCCCGGGAGCGCCCGAGGCGCCCCCGGGTCCGCGCTCGCACCGTGATCGGACGGCTCCTGCTCGTCCCCCTCGTGATCCTCGCCCTCTTCGGCGCCGGGATCCCGCTCTACGTCACGCCCCCGATCGACCCGATCCCCGAGCAGGCGGACGCGGTCTTCGTGCTCGGCCCGTCCACGAGGGCGCGCGTCGAGTTCGCCCGCCGGATCATCACCTCCGGAGCGACGGACACGATGGTGCTCTCGGTCGGCCCCGGCGAGATGAACGCTCCCTACGAGGCCAAGAAGTACAAGAAGTGCAACGAGCCCGGCGGCGACGTCCTCTGCTACTCCGCCGACCCGCTCACGACCCAGGGAGAGGCCCGGCAGCTGCGCGACATGGCCGAGCAGTACGGCTGGGATCACGTCATCGTGATCACCAACGCCTCCCACCTCGTGCGCGCCGAGATGATCATCGAGCGCTGCTACTCCGGCGAGCTCTCGATGGTGCCCTCGGGGGAGCCGATGGGCCTGGACTACCTGGTGAACCAGTACATCTACCAGACCGGCGCGTTCCTCAAGGCCTTCCTGGTCACCAACGGCTGTTGACGCGAGCACTCCTCCTCGAGCCGCCGAGCCCGCCTGCGCTAGTCTGCCCGGGGCGCCATCGGCCCCGAGCCCGCTCCTGCGGAGCCCGGCCGGCCCGGCCCACGACGGCAGCGCGGCAGGAGGATCGACCGGGGAGACCCGCGACGCTCCCCGCTCCGCACCGGTCACCCCCACGCGAACCCCCCCGAAAGGCCCGCCCGTGACACCTGCCCGATCGATCTTCGCCGTCGGCCGCGGCCAGTACGAGAACATCGGCGACATCATCCTGCGCCGCCAGCTCCTCGACTGGCTCCGCGAGTCGGGTCCGCTCCACGTCTACGTGGGCCACTCGCCGTGGGGCTACGACGACGGCCTGCGCCTGGGCCCGGACGACACGGTGTACCGCTCGCTCCTGCGCTGGTACGCGGCGCTCGCCCGCGAGGCCCTCGCCGGCCGGGCGAACTCGGTGTTCAAGCCGGGAGAGATCCAGCTGACCCTGATCGGGATGAAGGAGCACCTCGTGATGCTCCCGGGCATCGCCCTGGTGCGCCTCGGCGGCGGCCGCGTCATCCGCGCCGGCGTGGGCACCCGCAACTTCGCCCCGCTGCCCCGCGCGATCATGTGGCCCTCGATGGCGCTCTCGAGCTACACCCGCTGGCGCGACGACAAGACCGCCGGCTACATGCGCGTCGGCGCCGCCATGCCCGACCTCGGCTACGGCGAGGGCTCGAGCGACGCGGAGCTGACCGCGTTCGCCGCGCAGCCCGACGAGGAGCGGCGCGTGCTGGTCCTCTCCCTCCGCGAGGACCACGAGGTGGACGCCCGCCCCTACCCCGAGCAGGAGTGGCTGGCTGCGATCAAGGGCTTCGCCGAGCGCGAGGACCTCGACATCGTCGTGGTCACGCAGGTCGCCGTCGACGCCGAGCGCTCCCGCCGTCTCGCCGCCGACCTCGACGCGGACATCCTCGACTGGGATCCGGCGCACACCCACGACGAGCACGAGATCCTGCTGCGCGAGCTCTACCGCACGGCCCGCGTCGCGATGAGCGACCGGCTGCACGTGATCATCATGGCGTTCACCGAGGGCGCCGCCCCGGTGAGCCTGCAGATGGACGGATCGACGAAGGCCTCGCGCCACTTCGAGACCATCGGGATCCACGACGTCACGGTCGACATGTCCCGGACGACCCCGGCCGCCGGCGTCGAGACCTTCTCCGCCGTGGTCGCCCGCCGGAGCGAGCTGCTCGAGAAGCTGCTCGTCGCCCGCGGGCGCCTCCGCGGCGTCCGCGACGACATCCAGGCGCTGCTCGCCGTGCCGCCCCGCAGCCGCCCGGCCGCCGTTGCAGCCCCTGCCGGCCCGAAGACGCGGGTGTACCACGTCGGCCGCAGCGGAGAGGTCCCCGGAGGCATGACGCAGGTCGTCAACGGGTACCTGCGCTGGCCGTTCGAGCGCTCGGACGTCCGGGTGATCTCCTCCCGCACCGCTCCGGGGAAGCACGTCGCCGCGGCCCGCCTGGCCGCCGGCGCCGCCGCGCGCATCGTCGCGATCGCGCGCCGCGAGCCCGGCGCCGTGATCGTCGTCCACCTCTCGGAGCGCGGCTCGTTCCTCCGCGAGGGATCCCTCCTCCGCCTCGCGCACCGCCTGGGCCTGCGCACGGTCGCCCACCTGCACGGCAGCGAGTTCGCCGCCTTCACCGCCGCGCACCCGCGCCTGGTGAAGGACGTGCTGCGAAGCGCGGACGAGATCATCTCGCTCTCGGAGGAGACCTCGGCGATCTGCCGCCGCTACGTCCCCGCCGAGCGCGTGCACCTCGTGCCCAACGCGCTCGAGCAGGGCACCCCGCGCGAGAAGACCCGCACCGTCGTCTTCGGCGGCGTCGTCAGCCACCGCAAGGGCGTCGACGTGCTGCAGAAGGCGTGGGCGCAGGTCGAGGGCAAGGAGGGCTGGCGCCTGCTGGTCGCCGGTCCGATCCGCGAGCCGGAGGTCGTCGACCGCGGCGTCCCGGGGATCGAGTTCCTCGGCTCGCTCGAGAACGCCCGCCTGCTCGCCCTGCTCGACGAGGCGTCCATCGCCGTCCTGCCCTCGCGCGACGAGGCGATGCCGATCTTCATCCTCGAAGCTCTCGCCCGCGACGCGGCCGTCGTCTCGACCGCGGTCGGCGGCATCCCCGAGGTCCTCGGCGACGGCTGCGGCCGCGTGGTCGCGCCCGGAGACGTGGAGGGCCTCGCCGCCGCGCTGACCGAGCTCATCACCGACGAGGACGCCCGTGCCGAGGTCGTCGAGAAGGCTGGGGCGCGCTTCCGCGAGCGCTTCTCCGCCGACGCCGTGTTCCCGCGGGTCGAGGAGGTCTGGCTCGGCTGAGCCGCCTGCGACTTCGCCCCGGATCGCGCCCCGGGCCCCGCTCCGGGCCTGGGCGGAGCCGCAGGAGCGTAAAATCGGTGGAGTCCGCGTCGCCGTGCCGTCGCGCGCCCATCCGTCCGCTCCCGGACGCCTTCTCCCTCCATCCCAGAGAGGCTCGACCGTGGCCATCGCCGCCGACTCCGACCGCCGCCTGTGGACCCTGCCCCTCGCGCGCGCCGTGATCGCGGCGGTCGCCGGCTGCGTCGTCACCTTCTCGCCCGACCACGGGCCCGCCTTCGGCCTCGCCGTCTTCGGCGGCTTCGCGATCGCGACCGGCGCCGTCTCGCTCGCCCTCGGGCTCCGCAGCTGGAGCGGCCGGGCCCGCCCGCTCGCCCTCGGCTCCGCGGTGCTCACCCTGGTCGCCGGAGTCGCGGCGCTCGTCGCGCTCCCGGTCGCCAACCTGCTCTCCTTCGTCGCCCTCGTCGCCGGCTGGGCGCTGCTCTCCGGCTTCCTCGAGTTCTCGAGCGGCCGCCGCGGTCAGGGCCTCGCCGCCCGCGACTCCGTGATCGTCGGCATCGGCACGATGCTCCTCGGCGCCGCCTTCGGACTCCTCCCGCCCCACCCCGTCGTCACCGTCGGCCTCCTCGGCGCCTACGCCGTGATGGTCGCCGTGTTCCTCGCCATCGCGGCGTTCTCGCTCAAATGGGCCGCCGGCGCCGACGCAGCCACCGGACATGATCCCGTCGCCCCCACGACACCGACCTCCGGAGGAGACCGATGACCGCCGAAGGCCAGCACCACGACCCCGCCTCTCCCGCCGACCGCGCCTCGGCGGCCGACTCCGCCCCGGCGCGCGACCCCGGCGAGTTCACGCCCCGCACGTTCCAGCCGACGCGCAAGGACCGCCTGCGCCCGCTCGAGCTCATCGGCTTCTCCGCGGTGATGGCGGCCTTCGTCGGCCTGGTCGTCATGCTCTCGACCCGCGAGCCGGTCGTCGCGCTCATCTCGTTCGGCGTCGCCTTCATCGTCGTGCTCGTCGCGATCGCCATGTTCTCGCTGACCTTCAAGCCGGACGAGGCTGAGATCGCGGACATCGACGAGCAGGACTCCGCTCACTAGGTCAGGGACGGCTCCGCCGTCACCTAGTCGGCCGGGAGCACAGCGTCGCGGGTGGAGGGTCCCTTCCGCCGCGCATGCTGATCGAGCAGCCCGCAGGGCGTCTCGGGATCCCGCCTGCGCACGCGGGCGCCGCTTCCGCGTCGGTGGTCGCGCGTAGCGTGCGGAGGGTGGCGGAGGCGATCGGGCGGTGGTGGCAGCGGCGGCGGTTCTCTCGCGGCGCCGACGTCCCCTACGCGGTCGGCACCTACCGGGAGGCGTGGGCGTCCTACCCCGTCCTGGTGCGGCAGTACCGGCCCGAGTACAACGAGGGCATCGTGCTCAGCCAGATCCCGCCCGCGGCCGACGTCTACCTGTGCTGGCTCTGCGACGCCGGACACGTCTTCGTCGCTACCCCTGAGGAGCAGCGCCACCGTCCCGGCCGGGAGCGGCGCCGCTCCTCCTGGTGCCCCGACTGCGCCGAGCTCGCCTCGCCGCGCCTGCCCCGGGCCGCGCCGATGATCGGCGGTCGGCTCGCCGAGGTGCTCGCGCCGATGTCCGCCCCCGACGACGGCTCCTTCGTCCTCCTGGCGCCGCCCGCCGTGATCGCGCGGGGGCTCCCGACGTCCGCATCGCCCACCGGCCGCGGGTCCGCGTCACCCGCCGACCCGAGCGGATCCGCGCCCGCCGCGTCGTCGACTCCTCCGTCCGCTCGATCCACCCCTCCGGCTGCCGCCGCTCCGGCCGCGCTCCCGCCGCCCCGGGTCGACGTCGTCTACTACATCCGCTTCGGCGAGCGGATCAAGATCGGCACCAGCGGCAATCC
>NZ_PSUC01000152.1:0-5385 GCF_002931635.1 Rathayibacter sp. AY2B7
TCGAGTGCGGCCGCGGTGATCTGGTGGTCCTCGACGCGGATCCACGGACCGGGGCGCGCTTCCCCCGCTCGACCGTGATCTACGCCTGGGTGCTCGGCGGTCCAGGGTTCCCTCACCGCGCGGCCATGCGTCAGAGTGAGCGGATGACCACCACCTCCCTGGAGGCGCCGACTCGGCGTCTCGGCCTCATCGCGCTCATCGCGACCCTCGGCGGCCTCCTCTTCGGCTACGACACCGGCGTCATCAACGGCGCCCTGGAGCCGATGTCGGCCGAGCTGGGCCTCACCGCGCTGACCGAGGGGGTCGTCACGAGCTCTCTCCTCTTCGCCGCCGCGGTCGGCGCGATCTCGGGCGGACGCCTCGCCGACGCCCTCGGCAGGCGGACCACGATCCGCCTGCTCGCCGTGCTCTTCCTCGTCGGCGCCCTCGTCTGCGTGGTGGCGCCGGGCTTCGGCGTGATGGTCCTCGGGCGGGCGGTCCTCGGACTGGCCGTCGGCGGCGCCTCGGTGGTCGTGCCGATCTACCTCTCCGAGATCTCCCCCTCCGAGATCCGCGGCTCGCTCGCCGGCCGCAACGAGCTGATGATCGTGATCGGCCAGCTCGCCGCCTTCGTGGCCAACGCCGTCATCGGCACCGTCTGGGGCGAGCTGCCCGGCGTCTGGCGGATCATGCTCGCCGTCGCCGCGCTCCCCGCCGCCGCGCTCCTGCTCGGCATGACCCGGGTCCCGGAGTCGCCGCGCTGGCTGATCGCGCACGGCCGCCGCGACGAGGCGCTCGGCGTGCTCACCACCATCCGCACGCCCGACCGGGCCCACGCGGAGGCGGAGACCATCGCCCGCTCGATCGGCGCGAAAGACGGCCCGAGGATCCCCCTGCTGCAGGCGCTGCGCGAGCGCTGGGCGGTGCGCATCCTGCTGGTGGGCATCGGGATCGGAGTCGCCCAGCAGCTCACCGGCATCAACTCGATCATGTACTACGGCCAGTCGGTGCTGAAGGAGGCGGGCTTCGACCACGACGGCGCGCTCGTCGCCAACATCGCGCCCGGGGCGATCGCCGTGATCGGTGGCCTGATCGGGCTGCGGCTCATGCAGACGATGAACCGCCGCACGACCCTCCTGCTCGGCTACTCCCTGACCACCGCGATGCACTTCCTGATCGGCATCGCCTCCGTCGCGCTCCCCGTGGGGAACCCGGCGCGGCCGTACGTGATCCTGGTGCTGGTCGTCGCGTTCGTGGGGAGCATGCAGACGTTCCTCAACATCGTCACCTGGGTGATGCTGTCCGAGATCTTCCCGCTGCGGATCCGCGGCGTCGGCGTCGGCATCGCGATCTTCTGCCACTGGATCACGAACGCGGTGCTCGGCCTGTTCTTCCCCACCCTCGTCTCCGGCGTCGGCATCACCGGAACGTTCTTCCTGTTCGGCGCCGTCGGCGTGCTCGCGCTCGTCTTCATCTGGAAGCGCGTGCCCGAGACCCGCGGCCGCGCCCTCGAGGAGGTCGAGGCCGGCGTCGTCTCGGGCGAGCTCCTGCGCCGCTGACGCCCGCCTCCGGGATCCGCCTACTGGTAGGTGACGAGGTCGGGGAGGGGGCGGACCTCGGCCATCGTCTCGGCGGGGGTGAGCATGGGCGTGTCCTCGTCGTAGAAGTTCTTCCAGCCCCAGGCGATGCCCTCGGGGGCGCCCTCGTGCAGCGCGTCCCAGGTCGCCTGCTTGTCGGGCTGCGAGCCCTGGCCGTCGACGTGGATGAGGAACTCCAGCTCGGGCCGGTCGCGACGGATGCTGTCGCGGTCCTGCAGCATCGACAGCCGGAACTGGTGCAGCACGAACATCTTCGGCGGCAGCCCCTCGCTCTGCACCAGGTCGGCCAGCCACTCCGACACGCTGTCGACCTCGGCGGCCGAGACGCGCCCGATCTGCTCCAGCGGCTTCTGGCCGGGCAGCAGGCGCCACTCCGGGTCGAGCGCGAGGCCGACGTTGGGCAGCGTCAGCAGGTCCGCGTACTGCTTGGCCTGGGTGAGGAAGTCGGTCAGCCCCGACTGCAGGTCGAGCACCACGTACATCCCGGCGGCCTGCGCCGCGTCGATGTAGGGGCGGATGTCGGCGGCGTCGAGCTCGTTGGAGTAGTCGCCGTCCTTGCCGGGGTCGCCCGCCGCGACTGTGGTGATGATCTCGAGGCTCGGCACGACCTGCTTGTCGGTGAGCGCCCGGTACGGCTCGGCCACAGCCTCCGCCCGCGCGATCGTGGGCTCGAGGCCCTGCTCCCCCAGCACGCCGAGGACGGGAGCGCCCGGAGTGCCGTAGATCGCGACGAAGAGGTGCCCGCCGAACATCCGCTGGCCGCCGCCCGGCAGCTGCCAGCCGCTCGCGGCCGCGCGCACGGCCCACTCGGGCTCGGGCTGGGCGGCGAGCACGGGGCCGAGCAGCAGCGTGCAGGAGGCGTCGGCCTCGGCGATCGCGGTCACGGCACCGCCCGAGGCGAGCAGGTCGTCGCCGTCGACCACGGTGACGGGCACGCCGGCCGCGCGGGCGGTCGCCAGAGCGGCGACGTCGGCGTCCTGCGCGCGGGCGAGGGCGTGCAGGCCGGTCAGGGCGTCGGCCCGGGCCGGGAGGGCGCCGAAGGGAGCGTCGGAGGCGGTGGACGGCGCGGCGGCGGCGAGGGCGGCGAGCGCCAGGTCGGTCACGGTCACGCCGGACGCGGCGCTGAGGGCGGCCGCGTCGGAGTCGGAGGCGACGACGTCGACGCCCTCGGGCGCGGTGACGTCGCCGATCGCGAGCACGCGGGTCACGCCGAGGCGGGCGAACTCGGCGGTGAGGGCGTCGGAGGTCCGAGCGGCGGAGGACGGAGCGGCGGACGGGGTCGCGGAGTCGGACGGCGTCGCCGAGTCCGACGGCGTCGCGGAGTCGGACGGCGTCTCGGAAGCCGTGGATCCCACGGCCGCGGCGTCCGCGGTCGGGGCGGCCGTCGCTCCGGTTCCCGCCGAGCCGACCAGCAGCGGCACGCCCCAGGCGATGCTCACCTGGGCGGCGCGCAGGCGGGACTCGGCGACGTCCTCGACCAGGACGACCAGCGGAGCCGCGGCGAACAGGGCCGCGCTCGCGGCGAGCGCGTCCGGGGCGAGCGCCACCGGCCCGCTCGGAGCGGCGGTGCGGGTGCGGGGCGCCTCCTGCTGGGCGTCGTCCGGAGCGGAGGAGTCGGGCGTGCAGGCGCTGAGCAGCGGGAGCACCGCGAGACCGCCGATCACGACGCTGCGGCGCGAGAGCCCGGAGCGGGAGGGGACGGAACGGGGTGTCGAGGGCATGGCAGGCCTCTCCTCTCGGAGCCCGATCGGGGCTCTCTGGTGCGTGGCTGGTCCTCTCGACTATCGCAGGCCCGGCGGCGGCGAGCGCCGAGGGAGCCGTCCCGGGCGCGCCTCCGACGCCGTCCGGACAGGCAGAAGGGGAGCGGCGCCGCAGCTCCGCTCCCCTCCGAGTGGGTGGATCAGACCGTGCGGGGGGCCTTCGCGAGGTTGGCCTCGAGCTCCTCGCGGTTCTGCCGCACCACGTAGGCGGGGCGGTCGCGCTCGACGCGCCACGACTCGCTCAGCGGCGTGATCGCGACGGTGTCGAAGCCGATCCGGTCGTAGAGGTCGGTCACGAAGTGGATCGCCTCGGGGTAGTCGCTCGACGTCGCGAGGGCACGGCGGTCGGGCGTGCCGGCCGGGGTGCCGTCGGTGGTGATGTCGGCGGCCATGATGTGGTTGAACGCCTTGACGACCTTCGACTCCGGGAGGTGCTGCTGGAGCATCTCGCTGGTCGTGGTCTCGCCCTTGTCGAGCGCCTCGATGCGGCCGTCGCGCTCGAAGTAGTAGTTGTTCGTGTCGAGGACGATCTTGCCGGCGAGCGGGGCGACCGGCACCTCCTCGAGGTTCTTCAGCGGCACCGTCACCACGGCGATCTCGGCGGCCTCGGCCGCCTCCTGTGCCGTGGCGGCGCGGGCCTTCGGGCCGAGCTCCGCGATGAGGTCGGCGAGGGTCTCGGGGCCGCGCGAGTTCGCGATGACCACCTCGTCCCCGAGGGCGATGACCGCCCGTGCGACCTGGCTGCCGATGTTGCCTGCTCCGATGATTCCGTACGTCGTCATGCTGAGGAGAACGCGGAGGGTGCCCAGGCATTCCGCTCTGCGGCGTTCTCCCACGCCGCACCCAGGTGGGCCCGTCCCTCCAGTAGCCTCGGTCCTCGGGCGCCGCTGCCCGAGAAGGAGTCCGTGATGCCGCAGTACGACCTCCCGCTCGACCTCCTCGAGCAGTACGCCCCCGAGATCGCCGAGCCCGCCGGGTTCGCCGAGTTCTGGCGCGACACGATCGCCGAGGCGAGGGCCGTCGCGACCGAGCCGCGCCTCGAGCGGGTCGACGCCGGCTTCGGACTGCTCGACACCTTCGACGTCACCTACTCCGGCTTCGGCGGCCACCCGATCCGCGCGTGGCTGATCCTCCCCCGCGGCGTCGAGGGCCCCCTCCCCGGGCTCGTGACCTTCATCGGCTACGGAGGCGGCCGCGGGCAGCTCGCGGAGTGGACCGCGATGTCGGCCGCCGGCTACGCGCACCTGGTCATGGACACCCGCGGCCAGGGGTCCGGGCACCGCTCGGGAGCGACGCCCGACCCGGTCGGCAGCGGGCCGCACGTCTCCGGCTTCATGACGCAGGGCATCGAGTCGCCCGCGGAGCACTTCTACCGCCGCGTCTTCACCGACGCCGTCCGCGCGCTCGACGTGCTGCGGGCGCACCCCGCGGTCGACGCCTCCCGCGTGGCCGTCTCGGGCGGCAGCCAGGGAGGCGGGATCGCCCTGGCCGTCACGGGGATCCTGGGCCTGCTCGGCGAGTCGGAGTCGGCGCGTGCCGCGATCGTCGACGTGCCGTTCCTCTCCCACATCCCGCACGCCGTGCGGCTGGTCGACACGATGCCGTACGGCGAGATCGTGCAGTACCTGCACACCCACCGCGGCGCCGAGGCGCGCGTGTTCGACACCCTCTCGTACTTCGACGGCACCTCCTTCGCCCCCTACGCGCAGTCCCCCGCCCTGTTCTCGGTGGCGCTCCGCGACGACATCTGCCCGCCGTCCACCGTCTACGCCTCCTACAACCGCTACGCCGGACCCCGCGAGATCCGCGTCTACCCCTTCAACGGCCACGAGGGCGGCGAGGCGTTCCAGATCGGCGAGCACGTGCGCTTCCTGGGGCGCGAGCTGGCCTGACGCCGCCCCGGATCTCGTGAGATCTCGCGAGACGTGCCGCTACGGACGAGATCGCGCCGCACGGCACGGCACCTCGTCCGCAGGGGACCACCTCGAGAGGCTCCCCGCTCTCGACGGGCGTCGCTTTGTGACGCCGTGCGTCGCGCTCGGTACCCG
>NZ_PSUC01000153.1:0-5359 GCF_002931635.1 Rathayibacter sp. AY2B7
GACGGCGCCGGCCGCACCCTCACGCTCTGGGACTTCGAGACGCCCGACAGCGACCGCGGCATCGCCTGGCTCGCCGCCCGCGACATCTTCACCCAGGAGACGGGGGCCGAGATCGCGTACGAGTTCAAGGCCTTCGAGCAGCTGCGCACCGGCGCCAGCCAGATCTTCAACTCCAACTCGGCGCCCGACGTCGTCGAGTACAACAAGGGCAACGCGACCAGCGGACTCCTCTCGAGCCAGGGCCTGCTCACCAACCTCGACGAGGCGGTCGAGTTCTACGGCTGGGACTCGCTGATCCCCGGCGCGCTGCAGACCACCGCGAAGTACGACGAGAACGGGATCATGGGCTCCGGCTCCTGGTACGGCATCCCCAACTACGGCGAGTTCACCTTCGTCTACTACAACAAGGACGCCTTCGCCGCGAACGGCCTCGAGGTCCCCACCACCTACGAGGAGTTCACGGCCGTCCTCGACGCCTTCGTGGCCAAGGGGATCACCCCGCTGGCCGAGGCCGGCGCCGAGTACCCGCTGCAGCAGCTCTTCTACCAGCTCGCGCTGCTGAAGGCCGACCGCTCCTGGATCACCGACTACCAGACCTACACGGGCGAGGTCGACTTCGAGGACGCGGCCTGGAGCTACGCGGCCGACCAGCTGAAGACCTACGTCGACAAGGGCTACTTCTCGGCCGACGCCTCCGGGCTGAAGGCGGAGGACGCGGGCACGGCGTTCATCTCGGGCGAGTACCCGATCTTCTTCTCGGGCTCCTGGTGGTTCGGCCGCTTCAAGACCGAGATCACCGGATTCGAGTGGGACACGTTCCTCTTCCCGGGTGCCGAGTTCACGATGGGCTCCGCCGGCAACCACTGGGTGATCCCGGAGACGGCGAAGAACAAGGACCTCGCCTACAAGTGGATCGACATCACGATGCGACCCGAGATCCAGAACCTCATCGGCAACAACGGAGGCATCCCGCTGGTCGTCGACGAGAGCGCCATCACCGACGAGAAGAGCAAGGCGCTGCTCTCGCAGTGGAAGACGGTCGTCGACGGCGACCAGCTCTCCTTCTACCCCGACTGGCCCACCGCGACCTTCTACGACGACCTGGTCGCCGCCACGCAGGAGCTCATCAACGGCTCCTCCGACGAGTCCGCCATGCTCTCCGACCTCCAGGCCAAGTACGACGACGGAGTCGCCGACATCAAGTGACGCGGAAGCGTCACGTGATGTCGGCCACGGCGGCCGGCCCCGCGCCTGCAGGCGTGGAACGGCAGCGGACGACCTGAGGACGTGACGGCGACCCCTCGAGGGGGTCGCACGAACACCGCCGGGCCTCCACCCCCCCCCGCTGGATGCCGCTCCGGTACACGACATGCCGTCGCCTCCGTACCGGAGCGGCATCCCGCCCCAGCACGCCCACGACCCCGTCCGACCTAGGAGTACCCATGACGACGACAGCACCTCGTCGCGCGGAGAGCGCGCCGCCTCCCACGACGCCGCCCCGCGAGAAGCGCTCCGGCGGCTACTGGCTCTACCTGATCCCCGGGTTCGTGCTCTTCACGTTCATCGTGCTGATCCCGCTGATCTGGAACGTCTCCATCAGCTTCACGTCCTGGCGCGGCATCAAGCCGCCGATCTTCATCGGCCTCGACAACTGGATCGAGCTGATGGGCGACGACCAGTTCTGGACCTCGTTCCTCAACTCGGTCTACATGATCATCGCGATGGTGATCGTCCCCACGATCCTCGGACTCCTGCTCGCGGCGATCCTCTTCGATCTCGTCGGCAAGAAGTTCGGCGGGCGCCTGGCGAGCTTCCTCCGCGCCACCTACTACCTCCCGCAGATCCTGCCGACCGTCATCGCCGCGATCGTCATCGGCTGGATCCTCCGCCCCGACAACGGCGCGCTGAACTCGATCCTCGAGGCCGTCGGGCTCGGCTCCCTCTCGCACGACTGGCTCGGCAAGCCGGACACCGCGATGCTCTCGATCATGGTCGTGATGATCTGGGTGCAGCTGGGCTACCCGGTCGTCATCTTCATGGCGGCGCTGCAGCGCGTGGACCCCGAGCTCTACGAGGCGGCGGAGCTCGACGGGGCGAACTGGTTCCAGCGCTTCCGCTGGATCACGGTCTCGATCATCCGGCCCGAGATCTTCGTGGTCACCCTCACCTGCACCATCGCCGCGCTGAAGGTCTTCGGCCCGATCTACGCCCTGACCCGCGGCGGCCCCGGCGACTCCACGATCGTCCCCTCCTACTACTCCTACACCGAGTTCTTCCAGAAGCAGCAGGTGGGCTACGGCGCCACCATCGCGACCGCGCTCACGATCGTCATCGTGATCCTCGCCGTGCTGTTCATCCGCGCCCAGGAGCGCGTCGAGCGCAGCGAAGGAGCCCGCTGATGTCGGCCATCGAGACCCTGCCCCTCACCCAGGCCGGCACGGAGGACGCGGACCTCTCGTCCTCCCGTCCCGCCAAGCCCGCGAAGGGCACGACGAAGCGCACCCTCGGCGACTGGGTGATCCTCGCCGTCGCCGTGGTGATCGGGCTCGTGATCATCAGCCCGGTGCTGCTGATCCTGCTCAACTCCTTCAAGACCCCCGCGGAGTACTCGGCGAACGGCCCGCTCGCCTTCCCGACCGGCCTCTCCTTCGACGGCCTCTCGACCTTCTGGAGCCGCGTCGACTTCCCCGAGAAGCTCGGCAACTCGATCCTCATCTCGGGGTCGGTCGCGATCCTCGCCGTCGCCCTCTCGGTGCTGAACGCCTACGCGATCGGCATCGGCCGGGTCCGCGGCCGGAGCTGGATCATCGTCCTGTTCCTGCTGGCGAACATGCTCCCGCAGGAGGCCCTGCTCTACCCGCTGTACTACATGTTCAAAGCGGTCGGGATCTACGACACCCAGCTGTCGGTCATCGTCATCTTCACCGTCATCCAGTCGGCGTTCGGCACCTATCTGCTCTCGAGCGTCTACGGCACCTTCCCGAAGGAGATCCTCGAGGCCGCGGCTCTCGACGGCGCCTCGAAGTGGCAGGTCCTCACCCGGGTGATCGTCCCGATCTCGCGGCCCACCCTCTCGGTGCTGATGATCTTCTTCTTCATCTGGACCTGGAACGAGTTCCTCATCCCGCTGGTCTTCCTGGTGAGCGACGCGACGCAGACCGTCCCGATCGCGATCTCGAGCCTCCAGGGCGACAAGATCATGGACGTCACCACGACCAGCGCGAGCGCCCTCCTGGGCCTTCTCCCGACGCTGATCTTCTTCCTGATCTTCCAGCGCACCCTCACCCGCGGCATCACCGCCGGCGCGGTCAAGTAGCCCTCTCTCCCTCCGTCGGCGCCTCCCTCGCGGGATCCGCCGGCGCGCCATCGAAAGGCACCCCCATGAAGTTCACCGACGGGTTCTGGCAGACGCGGGCCGGATTCACGCCCCTGTTCGCGCAGGAGGCGTACGACATCCGCACCGACGGCACCTCGCTCGAGGTGATCGCCCCGACCCGGGTCATCCAGGGCCGCGGCGACGTCCTCAACCGGCCGGCGCTCACGGTCACGGTGTCCTCGCCGGCCGAGGGGGTCGCGCGGGTGCGGATCGAGCACTGGCGCGGGACGGCGGTGCGGCCCGGCTTCGAGCTGGCCGGGGGCGACGTCGGAGCGGCGGAGGTGACGGAGTCCGGCGGCGTGCTGCGCACCGGCGACCTCGAGGTCCGGATCAGGCAGGGCGCTCCGTGGTCGCTGGAGTTCTGGGACACCTCGACCGGCACGCGCCTCACCGGCTCCGGGCACAAGGCGCAGGGCTACCTGACCGGACCGGACGGAGCCGCCTACCTGCACGAGCAGCTCGACCTCGGCGTCGGCGAGCTGGTCTACGGGCTCGGCGAGCGCTTCGGCCCCTTCGCGAAGAACGGCCAGACCGTGGACGTGTGGAACGCCGACGGCGGCACCTCCTCCGAGCAGGCCTACAAGAACGTCCCGTTCTACCTCTCCAGCCGCGGCTACGGCGTGCTCGTGAACGATCCCGGCCTCGTCTCGTTCGAGATCGGCTCCGAGGCGGTCGAGCGCGTGCAGTTCTCGGTCGGCGGCGAGGCGCTGGAGTACCTGGTGATCCAGGGCCCGACGAAGAAGGACGTGCTGCGGCGCTACACCGGTCTCGCGGGCCGCCCCTCCGTCGTGCCCGCCTGGAGCTACGGGCTCTGGCTGACGACCAGCTTCACCACGAGCTACGACGAGGAGACGGTGAACTCCTTCATCGACGGCTTCGCGGAGCGGGAGCTGCCGCTGTCGGCGTTCCACTTCGACTGCTTCTGGATGCGCGAGTTCCAGTGGACCGACCTCGAGTGGGACCCGCGCACCTTCCCGGAGCCGGAGGGGATCCTCGCCCGCCTGCACGAGCGCGGGCTGCACACCTGTGTCTGGATCAATCCGTACATCGCGCAGGCGTCGCCGCTGTTCGCCGAGGGGCGCGAGAAGGGCTACCTGCTCAGAACGGCCTCCGGCGACGTCTGGCAGTGGGACATGTGGGTCGCCGGCATGGCGCTGATCGACTTCACGAATCCGGAGGCGACCTCCTGGTTCCAGGAGAAGCTCCGCGTCCTCGTGCGCCAGGGCGTCGACTCCTTCAAGACCGACTTCGGCGAGCGGATCCCGTCGGAGGGCGTCGTCTGGGCCGACGGGACCGACCCCGAGGCCATGCACAACTGGTACACCCAGCTCTACAACCGCGCGGTGCACGAGGTGCTCGAGCAGGAGCTCGGCGAGGGCCGCGCGGTCCTCTTCGCCCGCAGCGCCACGGTCGGCGGGCAGTCGCTGCCGGTGCACTGGGGCGGGGACAACACCTCCTCCTACGTGTCGATGGCCGAGACCCTGCGCGGAGGCCTCTCGCTCGCGCTGGGCGGGTTCGGCTTCTGGGCGCACGACATCGGCGGCTTCGAGGGCACGCCCGATCCCGGAGTGTTCAAGCGCTGGCTCGCGTTCGGCCTGCTCTCCTCGCACTCGAGGCTGCACGGATCCTCCTCGGTGCGCGTGCCGTGGGCGTTCGACGAGGAGGCCGTGGAGGTCACCCGGCTCTTCACCCGGCTGAAGCTCTCGCTGATGCCCTACCTCTTCGCGGCGGGGGCGGAGGCGGCGAGCACCGGCGTCCCGATCATGCGCCCGATGGCGCTCGAGTTCGAGGACGACCGCAGCGCCGCCCACCTCGACACGCAGTACCTGCTCGGGCACGACCTGCTCGTCGCTCCGGTGTTCACCGAGGACGGCACGGTCGAGTTCTACCTCCCGCGCGGGACGTGGACGAGCTGGTGGACGGGCGAGCGGATCGTCTCGACGGGGGAGTGGCGTCGTGAGGTCCACGGCTTCGACTCGCTGC
>NZ_PSUC01000154.1:0-5304 GCF_002931635.1 Rathayibacter sp. AY2B7
GCAGCGCCTCGCCCACCGCCACCGCGGCCCCCGCGCGGCCCGGGCAGACCGCGCCCGCGCCGCAGGAGGAGCCGAGTGGCGATCCCACCGCGGCTCCGGTCCCCGCCCCCGATCAGGGCGGCGGAGACGTGCCGACGCAACCCGCTCCCGATGCCGGGTCGGCTCCCGGCGGCTGGAGCTCGGCGACCGGGATGACCACTGCGCTGACCGCCGGCTCGCCCGTCGTCTCGATGGCCGACTGGATGCGCTCGCTCGCCCTCGCTCTGCTCTCCCTCGTCCTGGTCGTCGTGCCGGCCCGCCTGGCCGCTGCCGGTCGCGCCCCCCGCGCCGAGCGCAGCTGGCACCTCACCGGGCGCAACCGCGCCGCCGTCGAGTACGACGACAAGCCGGACGCCGGTCCCGTCTCTCCCCGCCTGATGGTCGTCGGGATGATCGGCTGCGCGGCCGGACTCGTCCTGCTCTCGGGGCGCGTCGACGGACAGCCGGCCTATCTGCGGCTGCTGATCGCCGTCATCGTGGCGGTCGCCGTCGTCAACGCGGTCGCCGCCGCCGTGCCGGCCCTGGTCGGCCGGCGCATCGGCCTCCGCGGGATCGGCGTCGTCGCCGCTCCCCGCGCCCTGCTGCTGGTCGCGGCGGCCGCCCTCGTCTCGCGCTTCGCGGGGCTTGACCCCGCGCTCCTGTTCGGGGTGGTGATCGGCCTCGTCCTCCCCGAGGGCACGTCCGTCGTCGACCGGGCGAAGCTCGCGACCGTCCGCGTCGTCTCGCTGCTGGGACTCGCCGGACTCGCCTGGGGAGCCTCCGCCGTCATCCCGCCCGACGGGACGTTCGGCTCCGTCCTGGCCGCCGAGGTGCTGAGCGCGACGACACTGATCTCGGTCGGCTCGAGCGTGGTGCTGCTGTTCCCGGTCGGGCGCCCGGCCGGCCGCAGCATCCTGCAGTGGTCGCCGCTGCTCTGGCTCGGGCTGACCCTCCTCGCGACCACTGTGCTGTTCGTGCTGCTGACCCCGACGATCGCCTCCTGGTCGCGCGACGGGGGCGCGGGACCGGTGCTCTTCGCCGTGGTCGCCTTCACCGCGGTGTGCACGTCGATCTGGGCCTGGCGGCGCTTCGTCGAGTCCGAGTAGCCGGCCGGGCGGCCCGCTCAGCCGATCGAGACGGGCCGGTCCAGATCGTCGTCCGGCAGCACGTCGACGACGGCGCTCACCGTCAGCTCGCGCAGCGTCGCGATGCCGCCGTAGACGCCGAGGAACGCGGTGTCGGCCGCGTCGCGTCCCGTCGCGATCCGCACGAGGCTCGACCGCGGCGCGAGCGTCGTCGCGTCGACCGCCCGCCACTCCCCCTCGATCCAGGCCTCCGCGACCGCGTGGAAGTCCATGGGCTGCAGGCCCGGCGCGTACACGGCCGCCAGCCGGGCGGGCACGTCCAGCGCCCGGAGGAGGGCGACGACGAGATGCGCGAAGTCGCGGCAGACGCCGCGGCGGGCGAGCAGCGTCCGCTCGGCCCCGTCCGTCGGAAGGCTCGAGCCGGGGACGTACGCCAGCCGCGTGCCGACCCAGGAGCTCACCGCGTGCAGGAGGTCCGCCCCGGCGAGGCCGGCGAACTCGGCCCGGGCCGTCGCCCACAGCACGTCCGACTCGGCGTATCGGCTCGGCCGCAGGTACCGCAGCCGGTCCACCTCGTCGCCCTCGAGCGGAGCGAGGCGTCCCAGGACGCGCGCGGAGTAGTGCACGACGAGGTGCCCGACCGGCGCGTCGAGCACGTGCAGCCGGGTGCCGTGCTGGTCGATCACCTCGCGAGCGGCGAGCGGGCGGCCGTCGACGGTGAGCGTCAGCGACTCCTCCGCCCCGTACGCGTCCGCCACCGCGATCGAGAGGACGAGGGCGGCCGGAGCCGCGACGTCGAGGGTCAGGTGGGCCGAGACGTCGCGCTGCATGGGGCTCTTCTCCGGGGCGTGGCGGGTGGGGGGTCAGGCGCCCTGCTCGCCCTTCGGCGGCGGGGTGGGGGCGGCGTCCGGCTCCTGCACGAGCTGCAGCCCGCCGGACGAGTTCGCCGAGACGGTCAGCAGGTCGATCCAGGTGCGGTTGATCGAGGGGACCCGTCCGCCGAAGTACTTGAAGTAGAGGGGCACGGAGGGGTCGAGCCAGATGCTCGAGCGGCCGTCGCCGACCGCGGGGTCGTCCCGCCAGGAGAAGAAGAAGCTCTCGCGGCGGCGCAGCTTGTTGGCGATGACGATCTGGACGTGCGTGAGCGTGCGGTCGTCGAACTCGATCTCGACTCCCGAGGCTCCGTAGAGCAGCTTCCCCATGGGGGCCTCCCGGCCGCCCGTCGCCGGGCGGTGCATGACGGTGCCCGCGGGCACGAGAAGCGGAGCCGTTGCCGGCGCCCGCCGTGGACCGGGCGCCTCACCGCCCGCGGCGCTCGCGCCGGGGCGCGGAACCGCCTGCCCACGACTCTAGGCGAGGCGGCGCGGGCCCGCTGGACGGACATCCGATTCGCGAGAGCTGTCCTCCCGCTCGCGGATGCAGTGCCTCGGCGCGATCCGCCCTGCGGGCACGCCCCGGCCCGGTCGGGAGCGCGACGCGCTGGGGACGCACCGAGGCACTGCAGCGGGGATGTCGGAGGTCGGACGTACGGTACCCGCATGATCGAATGCGCACTCTGCGGAACCGACGCCGTCGTCCTCGACCGCTCCGGCGGCCGCGACGCCGAGGAGGAGCTCGTCGTGCTCTGCGCCGACTGCACTCCGGGCGAGATCACCGAGGCCCTCGAGGCCGCTCTGCTCGACCCTGCTCTGCTCGAGCCCGCCGGCCGCAGCGCTCACGCACGCGCCGCCTAGCCAGGACGCGGCGAGCGTCCGGCGCGTCGGACGTGTGGTGAGAGGTGCCCCCACTGGGACTCGAACCCAGACTGAGACGATTTTAAGTCGTCTGCCTCTGCCGATTGGGCTATGGGGGCGACCACCGGGAGGAGCGATCCTCCCGGCGGCGGTGTCAGGACTTGGCGGGCTCGCCGCCGACCGGGACCGGAGCACCGGCCTGGCCGGGGATCTGCGCCGGGGCCTGCGCGGCCGGAGCCTCGGCGGCCGGGGCCGCCGGACGCGGACGCGACGCGTAGGTCTCGAAGGAGCCGCGGGGGTACTCGCGGGCCTCGATCGAGGCGATGTCGCGGCCGAGCCAGAGGTTGTTCCACCAGCCCCAGACCACGCGGAACTTGCGCTCCCACGAGGGCATGGCGAGACCGTGGTAGCCGCGGTGCATCACCCAGGCGGGGAAGCCCTTCACGGCGATCTTGCCGGACTGGAACACGCCGATGCCGATGCCCAGGCCCGCGACCGCGCCGAGGTTCTTGTGCACGTAGTCGACCGGCTCCTCGCCGCGGAGCACCGCGGTGATGTTCTTGGCCATGAGCTTGCCCTGGCGGACGGCGTGCTGGGCGTTCGGCACGCAGAAGCCGCCGACGCCGCCGCCGGTGAGGTCGGGGACGGCCGTCGCGTCGCCGGCGCCCCAGGCGCCCTCGACGAGCACGTCGTCGTGGCCGACGCGGAGGTCGGCGCGCACGCGCAGGCGGCCGCGCTCCTCGATGGGCAGGTCGGAGTTCTTGATCGACGGGTTCGCCATGACGCCCGCGGTCCAGATGATGAGGTCCGACTCGAAGCTCTCGCCCGTCGACAGCTGGATGACGCCGTTCTCGGCCGACTTGAGCTGCGTGTCGAGGTGCACGGTGGCGCCGCGCTGGTCGAGGTTCTTCAGCACCCAGTGGCTCGTCTCGAGGGCGACCTCGGGCATGATCCGGCCCATCGCCTCGATGAGGTGGAACTGCGTCTCCTCGAAGTCGATCTCGGGGTAGCGCTTGAGCAGCGCGCTCGCGAAGGAGCGCAGCTCGGCGAAGACCTCGATGCCCGCGAACCCGCCGCCGACGACCGTGACGGTCAGCAGGCGCGAGCGCTCGGGGCCGGCGGGGAGCGACGCGGCCTTGTCGAAGTTCGTGAGCATGCGGTCGCGGATCGCGGTCGCCTCCTCGATCGTCTTCAGGCCGATCGCGTTGTCGGCGACGCCCGGGATCGGGAAGGTGCGCGAGACGGAGCCGGCGGTGACGACGATCTGGTCGTACTCGAACTCGTAGGGCTCGCCCACGGTCGGGGTGATCGTCGCGGTGCGGTTCGCGTGGTCGATCTTCGTCACCTTGGCGGCGAGGATCGCGGTCTTCTTGAGGTGGCGGCGGAGCGAGACGATCGCGTGGCGCGGCTCGATCGACCCCGCGGCGACCTCGGGGAGGAAGGGCAGGTACGCCATGTAGGGCAGCGGGTCGACGATCGTGACCTCTGCCTCGTGCGGGCGGAGCTGCTTCTCGAGCTTCCACGCGGTGTAGAAGCCGGCGTAGCCGCCTCCGACGATCAGGATTCTGGGCACGGTTGACTCTCCAAGAGGGATGGACAATGCGAACACCCTCACGCAATGCGAAGTGCCCGCTCTCGATGCGGTGGGCAGCACTGACCCCGACTGGGAATCAGCTTAGCGAAGAGCGCGCCGGTGGTGGCGCCTCCGTGGCTCCGGTAGGAGCGGCTACGCGTCGAGCGGCCTGCAGGCGCAGCGCTCGGGAGACCAGTCGGCGCGGGCCAGGGCCAGATCGCCGATCGGATTGACGCCGGGGCCCGCCGCGAGGGCGTGCGCGGCGAGGGCGTGGAGGCACTTCACCCGCGAGGGCATGCCCCCGGAGGAGATGCCCGCGATCTCGGGGACGGAGCCGACGCTCTCGCGGTCGGCCAGGAACGCCCGGTGCGCAGCGGCGTACGCCTCGCGCAGCTCCTCGTCCTCGGCGAGCATCGCGTTGTACTCGACCATGACCTGGGTGGCCTCGAGCTGCGAGATCGCGGCCGTCGCGGCGGGGTGGGTCAGGTAGTAGAAGGTGGGGAACGGCGTGCCGTCGGACAGGCGGGGGCTCGTGGAGACGACCGTCGGGTCGCCGCAGACGCAGCGGGCGCTGATCCCGACGACGTCCCGGGCGGGACGGCCCAGCTGGGCGGAGACGACCGCGATGTCGCGCTCGGACGGCGGATCGAAGGGGGGCGTGGTCACGGGGGCTCCAGAGGACGGACGGCCGGGAGGACGCTCCAGTGTACGCGGGGCCGGGCGGGAGCGACGGGGTCGGGCGGGAGCTACGGAGTCGGTGTCAGCTCGTCGGCGGTCGGCTCGCCGAGGCCCGAGACCGCGATCGAGGACAGCAGGGATCCGGCCCAGTCGCTCGGGGTCTCCTGCACCGTGTCGCTCGCGGGCTGCTGCGCCTGCTGGGCGAGCGTCACGTCGT
>NZ_PSUC01000155.1:0-5069 GCF_002931635.1 Rathayibacter sp. AY2B7
CCCTCGAGCGAGGTCATCGTGCCCTCCTCCTCCGCCCACTGCGGCACCGGGAGCACCACATCGGCCAGTGCGGCGGTCTCGGAGAGGAAGAAGTCGCAGACGACCAGCGTGTCCAGGGCCTCGAGCCCGGCGCGGACGGCGTCGGCGTCCGGAGCCGAGACGACCACGTTGGAGCCGTGCACCAGCAGGCAGTGCACGGAGCGTCCGAGCTCGGCGAGCAGGGCGGTGGCGGGCAGGCCCGGGCCGGGGATCGATTCGGGCGTCACGTCCCAGACGGCGGCGACGTGGCGCCGCGCCTCCGGATCGCGGATGGAGCGGTACCCCGGGAGCTGATCGGCCTTCTGGCCGTGCTCGCGTCCGCCCTGGCCGTTGCCCTGACCGGTGAGCGTGCCGTACCCCGACCCCTCGCGACCCACCAGGCCGAGCACGAGAGCGAGGTTGATCGCGGCGGTCGCGGTGTCGGTGCCGTCGACGTGCTGCTCGACCCCGCGGCCGGTCAGCACGAACGACCGCCCCGCGGCGAGCCGGCGCGCGAGGGAGCGGAGGAGCGTGGTCGGCACGCCCGTGACCGCGGACGTGCGCTCCGGCCACCACGCCGAGACGCTGCGGCGCACCGCCTCGGCGCCGGTCGTGCGCGCGGCGAGGTAGGCGGTGTCGGCGAGGCCCTCGGCGAAGACCAGGTGGATCAGCCCGAGCAGGAGCGGCAGATCCGTCCCGGGAGCGGGCTGCAGATGCGTGCCGGCGCCGTCCTCCGTCAGCCGCGCGGTGGCCGAGCGGCGCGGGTCGACGACCACCAGGCCGCCCCGCGAGCGGGCACCGGCGAAGTGGGCGAGAAGCGGCGGCATCGTCGCGGCGACGTTCGAGCCCAGGAGCAGGATCGTGTCGGCGTCGTCGAGGTCGGACACCGGGAACGGCAGTCCGCGATCGACGCCGAAGGCGCGGTTGCCGGCCGCCGCGGCCGAGGACATGCAGAAGCGGCCGTTGTAGTCGATCCGGGAGGTGCCGAGAGCGATCCGAGCGAACTTCCCGAGCTGGTAGGCCTTCTCGTTGGTGAGGCCCCCGCCGCCGAAGACGGCCACCGCGTCGGCGCCGTGCCGCTCCCGGACGCCGCGCACCGCCCCGGCGACCGCGTCGAGCGCCTCCTCCCACGACGCCTCCGCGAGGACGCCGTCGGCGCCGCGCAGCAGCGGGGAGACCAGGCGCTGTCCGCTCGCCAGCAGCTCGGCGGAGGTCCAGCCCTTGGCGCAGAGCCCGCCCCGGTTCGTCGGGAACTCCCTCCCCTCGACCGCCAGGGGCACGGGGCCCGCCGCGGGTGTCAGCGTCATCGCGCACTGCAGGGCGCAGTACGGGCAGTGGGAGTCGGTCGGGGCGGGTGCGCTCATCGTCAGATCCGGGTCCCCGTCTTCGCGGCGAGGCGGAGGTAGACGCCGGCCGTGATCGCGAGCATCACCGCATAGGCGCCGACGAACCAGCCCAGCGCCGTCGTGTAGTCGCCGAACTCGGTCTTGGAGAAGCCGAGCAGCTGGGGGATCACGAAGCCGCCGTAGGCGCCGATCGCCGAGATCAGGCCGAGCGCCGCGGCGGACGTGCGCTGGGCGCCGATGCCGTCGTCACCGCGCTGGCGGGCGCGGAGGGCGAACACCGTGGGGATCATGCGGTAGGTCGCGCCGTTGCCGATGCCGGCCGCCGAGAAGAGCACGAGGAAGCAGGCGAGGAAGAGCCAGAAGCTGCCGAGCGGCAGTGTCGCGATCACGCCGAGGATCCCGGCGCCCATGGCGACGAAGGCGAGGACCGTGACAGGCGCTCCGCCGAAGCGGTCGGCCAGACGGCCGCCGGAGGGGCGGGACAGCGAGCCCACCAGGGAGCCGAGGAACGCGAGGCCGACCGTCGCCGAGCCGACGGCGAAGCCGGAGAACTCGGGGAAGGTGTCGGCGATGAGCTTCGGGAATACGCCGGCGAATCCGATGAAGGACCCGAAGGTGCCGATGTAGAGCACGGCCAGCAGCCAGAGGTGCGGCTCGCGGAGCGCGGCGAGGGAGGCGGCGACGTCGGACTTCGCGGTCGAGAGGTTGTCCATGCGCTTGGCGGCGCCGATCATCGCCACGACGATCAGGGGGACCCAGAGGAAGCCGGCGATCGGCAGGTTCAGCGTGGCCGCGGCGCCGACGGTGATCGCGATCGGTACGACGAGCTGCGCGACGGAGGCGCCCAGGTTGCCGCCCGCGGCGTTGAGCCCCAGAGCCCAGCCCTTCTGCGCGTGCGGGTAGAAGAAGGTGATGTTCGCCATCGAGCTGGCGAAGTTGCCGCCGCCGAAGCCGGCGAGCGCGGCCACCAGGAGCATGACGCCGAACGGGGTCTCCGGATTCGAGACCACGATGCCGAGTCCGACGCTCGGGATCAGCAGGAGGCCCGCCGACACGATCGTCCAGTTGCGGCCGCCGAAGCGGGGGACCATGAACGTGTACGGGATCCGCAGGGTGGCGCCGACGAGGCTCGGCATCGAGATGAGCCAGAAGATCTGCCCGGTGTCGAAGGCGAACCCGGCCGCCGGCAGCGAGACGACCACGACCGACCAGAGCTGCCAGACGACGAAGCCGAGGAACTCGGCGAAGATCGACCACCTCAGATTGCGAGCGGCGACGGAGCGTCCCTCCGCCTCCCACTGGGCGGGGTCCTCGGGGTTCCAGCCGTCGATCCAGCGGCCCGGCCGTCGGATGATGCCGGTGGATGTGGCGGCGGTCGTGGGGACGGTGGTCGGGGGTGCAGCAGTCATCGTGGTCCTCCGGAGGGTGGGCGACGCGCGCGAGGGCGCGCTCGGGACGGGGAGGTGGAGCGGTGGTGGTGCGGGGAGGAGGCGTCAGGCGTTGCGCCCGAACAGCTCCGAGACGATGTCGACCAGCTCGCGGGCGGGCGGATCGACGGCGGTGAGGAGGGGAGCGGAGGCGAGGTCGGCCCCCGCGGAGGCGGCCAGGCCGGCGAAGTAGCCGGGCGCGAGCAGGTAGGTGGCGACCACGACGCGCGCGCCGGGGTGGGCGGCGCGCTCGGCGGCGACCGCCTCCGCGATCCGCGGCTCGGCGGCCGAGATGAACGAGGTGCTCACCTCGCGGCCGAGCTCGGCGGCGAGGAGGCGGCCGGTGGTCCAGCAGTCCGCGACGGCACCGGCGTCGCTCGAGCCGGCGGCGGCGAGCACGACGCGGTCGCCGTCGTCGAGCCCTGCCTCGTGGAGCCGGCGGGCGAGCACGCGCGCCAGGCGGGGATCGGGTCCGAGCGCGCCCGAGACCCGCACCGGCCGCTCCGCCTCCGCCGCGGCCTCGGCCAGGTCGACGTGCACGTGGTAGCCGGCCGAGAGCAGCAGCGGCACGACCACCGCCGGCCGGCCCGGCTCGAGAGAGCCCAGGGTCGCGGGGACGTCGGGCTGCTGCACGTCGACGAAGGAGTCGAGCACGTCCAGCGCCGGGTTGGCCCGGCGGACCGCCTCGACCAGCGCGGCGACGGCACGTCTCCCGTCGTCGTCGGAGGTCCCGTGGGACGCGGCGACCAGAGCGGTCCGCTGGGCGACCTCGATCGTGCCGTCGCTCTCGCGGACCTGCCATGTGGCGAGGTGCAGCTCCGCTCGTGTGAAGCAGGCGCCGGTCTCGAGGTCGAAGACGTCCTTGTGCAGGGGCGAGGCGATCGTGGGCCGCTGCACCCCGTCGACCAGACGCGAGCCGACGATGCCGCGCGAGAGCACGGCCGCGCCGGTCGCGGGGTCGAGGTTCGAGACGGCCCGCACCCGCCCGTCGGGCAGGAGGAACAGGGCGAGCTGCACACCGCCGACCAGGGCGGCCTCGCCCCAGAGCGGCTCGAGGTCGCCGACGGCGCAGACCGGCACCCAGGTGGTGGCGGTCGCGGGGGCGAGCCGATCGAGGAGGGTCATCGCTGCGCCTTCTTCCTGCGGGTGGGCCACCGCACCCGGTCGGACGCGATGAGGCAACGGTAGGGATCGCGCGTTTCGTGCGAGCACGCCTCCGGTGTCACGGGCGTAACGAAGCCCTCACGGCCGGCGGCGCTCGCCGAGAGGCGCGCGTCACACGCTGTTACACCGGGGCAACGGCGGGGAAACGGGCCGTCCCTACGGTGGACGTCATGACTCCTGGAGCGAACCCCGCCGCCCGGCCCCGACGCGTGCTCGTCGTCGGAGCGGGACCCGCCGCGCACCGCCTGGTCGACGCGCTCGTCGCCCGGGCCGGCGATCAGGCGCTGGAGATCACCGTCCTCGGCGAGGAGGTGCACCGTCCCTACGACCGCGTCGCACTCTCGAAGCGCCTCGACGGCGAGCACGACCTGACTCTGGGCGACGGCGCTCTGTGGGAGTCGGCGCGGCTGATCACCTCCTCCCGTGTCGTCGCGATCGATCCCGACCGCCTGCGCGTCGAGCTCGCGGACGGCCGCTCCCTCGAGGGCGACGAGATCGTCCTGGCGACGGGCTCCTCCGCCACGGTCCCGCCGATCGAGGGCGCCGAGCACGGCCGCGTCTACCGCACGCTCGAGGACGTGGACGGGCTCGTCGCCGAGCTCGCCGCGTTCCGCGCCCGGCGCGGCCGCCCCGCGATCGTGGTCGTGGTCGGCGGCGGTCTGCTCGGCCTCGAGGCGGCGGGAGGCGCGCACCGGCTCGGTGCGCGCACCGCCCTCGTCCACTCCGGCCGCTGGCTGATGAGCGCGCAGCTCGACGAGGGCGCCGGGCAGGCCCTCGGCCGCATCATCTCGGCGCAGGGGATCGCGCTGCACCTCGGCAACCGGCCCACCGCGATCCTCACCTCGCCGACGGGGACGGTGCTCGGCGTCGCGCTGACCGACGGCAGCAGCATCAGCGCCGATCTCGTGGTCTTCTCCATCGGGATCACGGCGCGCGACGAGCTCGCCCGAGCGGTCGGGATCGAGGTCGCACCGCGCGGAGGCGTGGTCGTCGACGAGGCCTGCCGCGCCAGCAGGGCGGGAGTCTGGGCCATCGGCGAGGTCGCCGCGATCGCCGGCCGCACGGTCGGGCTCGTCGCACCCGCCAACGCGATGGCGGAGGTGGTCGCCGACCG
>NZ_PSUC01000156.1:0-4991 GCF_002931635.1 Rathayibacter sp. AY2B7
TCACCGCGGAGGGGTCCGGGAACGCCCGTGCGGCGCGCTCGCCGATGTCGTCGGCCGGGATGATCTCGAAGCGAGCGCGGGTCATCGGCCCAGCCTGCCACGCGGAGCCGGAGCGGCGCGGGTGGTGGCAGCGGCCGCACGAGTGTCGGAGGGGCGCCCTAGCCTGGAGCCGATCGCCGCCCGGTGGTCGCGGAAGGAGTCGCGTGTACCTGGAGTCCGGCCGCGTGGTCACGAGCCCCACCGACCTGTCGAACTGGGCGGCCTGCGAGTGGGCCGTCCTCCGCCGGTTCGACGCCCTGCTCGGCCGCGCCTCGCGCCTCGAGGCCGAGAGGGACGGGATGCTCGAGCGCACCGCGGTGCTCGGCGACGAGCACGAGCACCGCTTCCTCGCCGAGCTGAAGCGCACGCACGAGGTGCTCGAGTTCGAGCGCCCCGAGCCCGCCGGCTTCCCCGCGGCGGCCGAGGCGGCCGTCGAGGCGATGCGCGCCGGGGTCGACGTGCTCTACCAGGCCACCTTCTTCGACGGCGAGTTCCTGGGCTTCTCGGACTTCCTCCTCCGCACCGCCGACGGCGCCTACGAGGTCTACGACACCAAGCTCGCCCGGCACGCGAAGATCCCGGCGCTGCTGCAGCTCGCCGCCTACGCCGAGCAGATGCAGGCGCGCGGCATCCGCGTGGGGGAGCAGGTGCACCTCGTGCTCGGCGACGGCTCCGTCACCAGCCACGAGCTGGCCGTCGTCGCCCCGGTCCAGCGGGTGCAGCGCGCACGGCTCCGCGCCGTGCTCGCCGAGCGCCTCTCCGCCGACGAGCCGCTGGCGTGGGGCGATCCGCGCTACCCCTCCTGCGGACGCTGCTCGGTCTGCGCGCCCGAGGTCCAGGCGCACCGCGATCCGATCCTCGTCGCCGGGATGCGGCTCGACCAGCGGGCGAAGCTCACGGCGGCCGGCGTCCTCACCCTCGACGCCCTCGCCGAGCACGACGGCCCCGTCCCCGGGCTGGGCGCGGGCACGCTCGAGGGCCTGCGCGCCCAGGCGCGGCTGCAGCTGCGGTCGGAGTCCTCGCCGGTGCCGGCCGTCGAGGTGATCGACGCCTCCGTGCTCGCCGGGCTGCCCGCGCCCGATCCGGGCGACCTCTTCTTCGACTTCGAGGGCGATCCGCTCCACACCGAGGACAACCGCGAGTGGGGCCTCGACTACCTCTTCGGCATGGTCGACGACCAGGAGCGCTTCACCGCGCTCTGGGCGCACGACCTCGCGGCCGAGCGCCGGGCGCTCCTCGACTTCCTCGCGCTCCTGCGGGCGCGCCGGGCCGAGCACCCCCGGATGCACGTCTACCACTACGCCTCCTACGAGCGCAGCCACCTCCTCTCGCTGGCGCTCCGCCACGGGGTCGGCGAGGAGGAGGTCGACGCGCTCCTGCGCGACGGCGTGCTGGTCGACCTGTACCCGGTGGTGCGGCGGGCGCTCCGGGTGGGCTCGCGCAGCTACTCGCTCAAGAAGCTGGAGCCGCTCTACATGGGCGAGGAGGAGCGGGACGCGTCCGGCGTCACGAACGCCGCCGACAGCATCGAGATGTACGTGGAGGCGCGCGCCGTACAGAGGGCCGATCCTGTCGAGGGGCAGCGCGGGCTCGATCTCGTCGCCGAGTACAACGCCTACGACTGCCGCTCCACGCTCCGCCTGCGGGACTGGCTCCTGGAGCTCGCTCCGCCGCGCGAGGAGCTGCCGCCGCTGCTCGAGGTCGAGATCCCCGTGCCCCGCGAGCCGCACCCGGTCGCGGTCGCACTGCTGGCGCAGGTCGAGGGGATCGAGCCGCGCGAGCGCACGGCCGACCAGACCGCGCTCGCCCTCGCCGGCGCGGCGATCGACTACCACCGCCGCGAGGCCAAGACCTTCTGGCAGGAGCACTTCGACCGCCTCCGGCAGCCGCTGGACGAGTGGGCGGACACCCGCGACGTCGTGATGATCGACCGGGTCGAGGTCGTCCGCGACTGGGCGAAGCTCCCGCGCGCCCGCACGCAGTCGCGCGAGCTGCGGATCCTCGGCCGGCTCGCTCCCGGCAGCCGGCTCGGCACCGGCTCGTCGCCGTACCTGGTCTACGAGGCCCCGGCGCCCCCTGGTGCGCCCTCGCCCGGTCCCGGTCTGCGCGGCGCCTCCGAGCGCTCCGAGATCCTCGCGGTCGACGACGACGGGGAGCGGATCGTCCTGCTCCTCAAGGAGGGCCTGAAGGCGGGGGAGGATCCGCACGACGACGCTCCGGTCGCCCTCGCCCCCGCGCCGCCGCCGCGCGCCGCGCCCCAGCCCGAGGCGATCGCGGAGTGGGGCGGCGAGGTCCTCGACGCGCTGCCCGCGATGCTGGCCGACCCGGCGCTCGACGTCCTCCGCCGCGTGCCGCCGGGAGCCGTCGCTCCGGTGCAGGGCGACGACGTGATCGGCGCGGTCGTCACCACTCTGCTCGGACTCGACCGGGCGACCCTCGCCGTGCAGGGTCCGCCCGGCACCGGGAAGACCTACGTCGGCTCCCACGTGATCGCACGGCTGGTGAACGAGCACGGCTGGCGCATCGGCGTGGTCGGCCAGTCGCACTCGGTGGTCGAGAACGTGCTGAGCGCCGTCGTCGGCCGCGGCGTCGATCCCTCCCGCGTAGCGAAGGTGCCCAAGAACGGCACGCCGCCCGAGGCGCTCGAGGCGACGCCCTGGGCGCCGGTGAAGAACGCGGCGGCACTCACCGCGGTCCTCGAGGAGGGCGGCGGCTGCGTCATCGGCGGCACCGCCTGGACCTTCGCGAATCCGGTCACCGTGCCGCGCCGCTCGCTCGACCTCCTGGTGGTCGACGAGGCCGGGCAGTTCTCGCTCGCTCCGACGATCGCGTCGGCCGTCTCCGCCCAGCGGCTGCTCCTGCTCGGCGATCCGCAGCAGCTGCCCCAGGTGAGCCAGGGCGCGCACCCGGAGCCGGTCGACGAGTCGGCGCTCGGCTGGCTCGCCGACGGGCACGACGTCCTCCCGCCCGAGTACGGCTACTTCCTCGCGCAGACCCACCGGATGCACCCGGCGCTCTCCGACGCCGTCTCCGAGCTCTCCTACGAGGGCGCGCTGCGGTCGCGGGCGCCGCAGGTGCGCCACCTGGAGGGGGTCGAGCCGGGCGTGCACTCCGTCCCGGTCGAGCACGCGGGCGACACCACCTCCTCGCCGGACGAGGCGAGGCGCGTCGTCGAGATCGCCCTCTCCCTCGTCGGCCGCGCATGGACCGACGAGCACGGCGAGCGGACGCTGACCGCGGCCGACGTCATCGTCGTCGCGCCCTACAACGCCCAGGGCGGGCTCCTCCGCACCGCACTCGACGCCTCGGGCCTCGAGGAGACGCCTGTCGGCACGGTCGACCTCTTCCAGGGCAGGGAGGCGGTGGTCGCCATCGTGTCGCTCGCCGCGTCCTCCGGGGCCGACGTCCCGCGCGGAATGGAGTTCCTCCTCCTGCCCAACCGCCTGAACGTCGCGGTCTCGCGGGCGAAGTGGGCGGCGTACCTGGTGCACTCGCCGGCACTCGCCGCCTCGCTCCCGACCTCGCTGACCGGCCTCGAGCACCTCTCCGGCTTCCTCCGCCTGCTCGAGCGGGGGGAGCGGGCCGCCCGGTGACGGATCCGGTGGCCGAAAGGCGCGCTCCGCTCCGATTCCGTCGGTGCTCGGCATGGTGGACGACGCGATCCGTCGCTACGGTGTCCCCATGAGAATCCTCCTGGTCGGCGCCGGCGGCGTCGGCGACGCCTTCGCGAAGATCGCCGCGCGCCGCTCCTTCTTCGAGCAGATCATCGTCTGCGACTACGACCTCGCCCGGGCCGAGCGCACGGTCGCCTGGATCGCGGAACGGCACGGTGCCGACGACCGCTTCGTCGCCGCGCGGATCGACGCCTCTGATGCCGAGAACGTCGAGACCGTCGCCCGCGCGCACGGGGCGACCCACGTGATGAACGCGGTCGAGCCGCGCTTCGTCCCGACGATCTTCGCCGGGGCGCTCGCCGCCGAGGCCGACTACCTCGACATGGCGATGAGCCTCTCGCTCCCGCACCCCGAGCGGCCCCACGAGCTGACGGGGCTCAAGCTCGGCGACGAGCAGTTCGCCGCGGCGGAGGAGTGGTCCTCCCGCGGCCGCCTCGCCCTGGTGGGCATGGGCGTGGAGCCGGGACTCTCCGACGTCTTCGCCCGCTACGCCTCCGACCACCTCTTCGACGAGATCGACGAGCTCGGAGTGCGCGACGGCGCGAACCTCGTCGTGCACGACGCGGACGGCCGCGAGATCTTCGCTCCGTCCTTCTCCATCTGGACCACGATCGAGGAGTGCCTGAACCCGCCGGTGGTGTTCGAGCGCGACCGCGGCTGGTACACCACCGCCCCCTTCTCGGAGCCGGAGGTGTTCGAGTTCCCCGAGGGCATCGGCCCGGTCGAGTGCGTGAACGTCGAGCACGAGGAGGTGCTGCTGATGCCGCGCTGGCTCGACGCGAAGAAGGTCACCTTCAAGTACGGCCTCGGCGAGCAGTTCATCGGCGTCCTGCGCACCCTCCACCTCCTCGGCCTCGACAGCACCGAGCCCCTGCGGGTCCGCTCGGCCGGCGGTCCCGTCGAGGTCTCGCCGCGCGACGTCGTCGCCGCCGCCCTGCCCGACCCCGCCGGCATCGGCCCGCGGATGACCGGCAGGACCTGCGCCGGCCTCTTCGTCTCGGGCACGAAGGACGGCGCCCACCGCGAGGTGTACCTCTACCACGTGAGCGACAACGAGTGGACGATGGCCGAGTACGGCACCCAGTGCGTGGTCTGGCAGACGGCGCTCAACCCGGTGGTCGCGCTCGAGCTCCTCGCGACCGGCGTGTGGACCGGCGCCGGAGTGCTCGGGCCGGAGTCGTTCAGCGCCGACCCGTTCCTCGAGCTGATGGCCCGCCCCGAGGCCGACGGCGGGTACGGACAGTCCTGGCACGTCCGCGAGGACTGACCGGCGCCGCC
>NZ_PSUC01000157.1:0-4809 GCF_002931635.1 Rathayibacter sp. AY2B7
CCCTCCATGGGCTTCTTCGACCGCAACGACTCCTCGACCAGCGCCGCCGCGCCGCAGCCGAGCGCACCCGATCCGCAGCGGCGGGTCTGGAGCGACGGCCTCGGCCGGTTCGCCACCCGCTGCCTCCAGGTGGTCATCGTCCTCCTGCTGGCCTCGGTGCTCGTCTTCGCGATGACGCAGCTCACGCTGGTGCTCATCCCCGTGATGATCGCGCTCATCCTCGCCGCGGCGATCCACCCGGTCCTGGCGTGGATGCGGCGCAAGGGCGTGCCGTCGATCCTCGCGACCTGGCTGGCGCTGATCGGGCTGCTCGCGATCCTCGGCGCGGTCGGCTGGCTGATCACGGTCGCGGTCCGCAACCAGTGGGACGAGCTGGTCAGCAGCGCCTCCGACGGCATCACCTCGCTGCAGGACTACGTGCAGCACCTGCCGTTCCAGATCACCGACGAGCAGATCGAGTCCGCCCGCCAGTCGGTCGTCGACTTCCTCACCTCCAGCTCGTTCGGCAACGGCGCGCTCGCGGGCGTCTCCGCAGCGGCGAACTTCATCACCGGCCTCGTGCTGATGATCGTGGTGCTGTTCTTCTTCATGCAGGACGGCCCGAAGATCTGGGAGTTCCTCCTGCGCCCCTTCACCGGCTCGGGCTACGAGCGCGCCAAGCGCGTCGGGCACAAGACGGTCGACGTGCTGGGCGGCTACGTCCGCGGAACGGCGACCGTCGCGGCGGTCGACGCGATCGGCATCGGAGTCGCACTGGCGATCATCCAGGTGCCGCTGGCGATCCCGCTCGCCGTCATCGTCTTCCTCACCGCGTTCATCCCGATCGTCGGAGCCACGGCCGCCGGGATCCTCGCCGCTCTCGTCGCGCTGGTGGCCAACGGTCCGGTCGCCGCGCTGATCGTGATCCTGGTCGTCATCGGGGTCAACCAGCTCGAGGGCAACTTCCTCCAGCCGGTCGTGATGGCGCGCTCGCTGAAGCTGCACCCGCTGATCGTCCTCATCGCCCTGACCGTGGGCACCGTCCTCGCCGGCATCGTCGGCGCCGTGCTGGCCGTGCCGATCGCGGCCGTCGTCTGGGGCATCGTCTCGATCTGGAACGGGCCCGACGACCCCGCCGAGCCCGCGCGGCAGAAGCGCCCCGAGACGGTCTGAGGCCGCGGGGTCCTCGAGCGCGCGTCTAGCGCTCGACGATCCCGTCGCGCAGCGCCTGGCGGCGGAGCGAGATCTTCGTGCTCACGGCGATCCCCTCCGCCCGGTACTTGCCCCGGGCGCTGCGCAGCGAGCTCCGCGCAGCGTCCAGGGTGATGCCCAGGAGCGTCGCGACCTGCTTCAACGGCATCCCGTCGACGAAGAGGCGGACGATCTCGCGCTCGCGGTGCGTGAGGGTGCCGGGACGGTCCGCCCCCAGCAGTTCCCGCGTCTGCGCCGTCAGGAAGCGCTCGTCGCGCGCCGCCGCGCGGACCGCCTCGAGGATCGTCTCGGTCCTCTCGCTCTTGACCACGTAGCCGTGGGCTCCGGCCTGGAGCGCCCGGCTGATCGTGGCCGGCTCGGAGTGGGTGCTGATGATGATCGTGGCGGCGCCGGCGGCCGCGATGGTCCGGATCCGCATCGCCACGTCGAGCTCGTCCCCGAGGTCGATGTCGAGCAGCACCACGTCGGTCGGGAAGGCGGGGTGCGCGAGCAGCTCCGGCCAGGTGCCGACGGCGGTGGCGACCCGGATGTCCGGGCCGGAGCGGCGGATCCACTCGGCCAGCGCCGACAGCAGGATCGGGTGGTCGTCGAGGATGGCCAGCGTGATCGCGGGCTCGATGGTCATGTCGTCGTCCTCCTCCGGGGGCGGTGCGCGACGCGGATCCTCGTCGCGCCGTGATCGGTCGTCGTGCGGTGCTCGCCGATCTCGCTCAGGATGCCCCAGACCGAGCGGTCCAGGTCGCGGGCGCGGATCCCCGCGGCGACGAGAGTGAGCTCGACCTCGCCGCCGGCGCCGGCCTCCAGGCGGACGGCCAGCGAGGGCCGGGCCGCCGGGACGGTGAGCAGCCAGAGCACCGAGAGCAGGCGCGAGCGGTCGAGCGGGGGCAGCAGCGCGGCGGCACCTCCGGGATCGTCCACCGCGACCGCGGAGGACAGCAGCGCCGACTCCTCCACGGCGATGCGCAGCCAGGTGCGGTCGTGGCTGCGGGCGAGCGCCACCCGGAGCTCGTCTCCCAGCACGCGCGCCCGCTCGCCCAGCTCCTCGTCCAGGAGCCCGGGCGTCCGGACCCGTTCGAGGAGCTCCTCGATGCGCGCGTCCACCTGGGTGAACTCGTCGCCGTCGGCCGCGTGGACGGTGCTGTCGGCCAGGCTCCGGTCGAGCGTGCGCCGCACGTACTGGTCGAGCGCGGTCAGCACGACGACGCACACGGCCGCCGGCGCGGTGGCGAGGAGGACGTTGCCCACCGCGAGGGCGGCGCCTCCGTCGCCGAGCAGCGCCTGGCCGACAGCACCGTCCACGCGGCCGACGGCGACGAGTTCACCCAGGTGGACGCGCGCATCGAGGAGCTCCTCGAACGGGTCCGGACGCCCGGGCTCCTGGACGAGGAGCTGGGCGAGCGGGCGCGCGTGCTGGGAGACGAGCTCCGGGTGGCGCTCGCCCGCAGCCACGACCGCACCTGGCTGCGCATCGCCGTGGAGGAGTCGGCGCTGCTGTCCTTCGCGATCGCGGTGGACCATCGCTGAGGTGCCGCTGCGCTTCTGCGCCCGCTCGACCACTAACACATGCTCTCGGTGCTCTGGCTGCTCACCGTCCCGGCGGCCCGGCCCTCGCTGGCCGTCCGCCTGGAGGCCGGCGCCGGCGGCGAGGTCGAGCTCACTCTCGTCGCCGCGGGGATCCGCGCCCGCGACCTGGACCGCTCGGTCTGGGGCATCCTGAGCGAGATCGGCGAGCACCGCACGACGACCGATCACGGCGCGACGAGGATCCGCGTCGCGCACCGCCCCCGGAGGAGGACGACGACATGACCATCGAGCCCGCGATCACGCTGGCCATCCTCGACGACCACCCGATCCTGCTGTCGGCGCTGGCCGAGTGGATCCGCCGCTCCGGCCCGGACATCCGGGTCGCCACCGCCGTCGGCAGCTGGCCGGAGCTGCTCGCGCACCCCGCCTTCCTGACCGACGTGGTGCTGCTCGACATCGACCTCGGGGACGAGCTCGACGTGGCGATGCGGATCCGTACCATCGCGGCCGCCGGCGCCGCCACGATCATCATCAGCACCCACTCCGAGCCGGCCACGATCAGCCGGGCGCTCCAGGCCGGAGCCCACGGCTACGTGGTCAAGAGCGAGAGGACCGAGACGATCCTCGAGGCGGTCCGCGCGGCGGCGCGCGACGAGCGCTTCCTGACGGCGCAGACGCGGGAACTGCTGGGGGCGGACCGTCCCGGCACCCTCACGCACCGCGAGCGCGAGATCGTCCGCCTCTTCGTCGACGGGATGCCGTTGAAGCAGGTCGCGACGCTCCTGGGCATCACCCTGGACGCTGCGCGGAGCTCGCTGCGCAGCGCCCGGGGCAAGTACCGGGCGGAGGGGATCGCCGTGAGCACGAAGATCTCGCTCCGCCGCCAGGCGCTGCGCGACGGGATCGTCGAGCGCTAGACGCGCGCTCGAGGACCCCGCGGCCTCAGACCGTCTCGGGGCGCTTCTGCCGCGCGGGCTCGGCGGGGTCGTCGGGCCCGTTCCAGATCGAGACGATGCCCCAGACGACGGCCGCGATCGGCACGGCCAGCACGGCGCCGACGATGCCGGCGAGGACGGTGCCCACGGTCAGGGCGATGAGGACGATCAGCGTGGGCAGCTTCAGCGAGCGCGCCATCACGACCGGCTGGATGAATTTGCCCTCGAGATGGTTTACCCCGATGACGACCAGGATCACGATCAGCGCGGCGACCGGACCGTTGGCCACCAGCGCGACGAGAGCGGCGAGGATCCCGGCGGCCGTGGCTCCGACGATCGGGATGAACGCGGTGAGGAAGACGATGACGGCGAGCGGGATCGCCAGCGGCACCTGGATGATCGCCAGTGCGACTCCGATGCCGATCGCGTCGACCGCCGCGACGGTCGCCGTTCCGCGGACGTAGCCGCCCAGCACGTCGACCGTCTTGTGCCCGACGCGCTTGGCGCGCTCGTAGCCCGAGCCGGTGAAGGGGCGCAGGAGGAACTCCCAGATCTTCGGGCCGTCCTTCATGAAGAAGAACAGCACCACGATCATCAGCACGAGGCCGGTGATGAAGTTCGCCGCTGCGGAGACGCCCGCGAGCGCGCCGTTGCCGAACGAGCTGGAGGTGAGGAAGTCGACGACCGACTGGCGGGCGGACTCGATCTGCTCGTCGGTGATCTGGAACGGCAGGTGCTGCACGTAGTCCTGCAGCGAGGAGATGCCGTCGGAGGCGCTGCTGACCAACTCGTCACACTGGTTGCGGACCGCGACCGTGATCAGCCAGCCGACCGCGCCGAGGATCGCGAGCAGCCCGATCAGCGCCAGCCAGGTCGCGAGGATCGACAACACGCCCTTGCGCCGCATACACGCCAGGACCGGGTGGATCGCCGCGGCGAGGATGAGCGCGATCATCACGGGGATGAGCACCAGCGTGAGCTGCGTCATCGCGAAGACGAGCACCGAGGCCAGCAGGAGGACGATGACCACCTGGAGGCAGCGGGTGGCGAACCGGCCGAGGCCGTCGCTCCAGACCCGCCGCTGCGGATCGGGTGCGCTCGGCTGCGGCGCGGCGGCGCTGGTCGAGGAGTCGTTGCGGTCGAAGAAGCCCATGGAGGG
>NZ_PSUC01000158.1:0-4799 GCF_002931635.1 Rathayibacter sp. AY2B7
GGATCCGGTCGGTCCTGCGCGCGGAGGCGGACCGCGGCGCGACCGTGGTCTGCGTCTCGCACGACCCCTCCGTGCTGGCCGATGCCGACCGCGTCGTCGGACTCGTCGACGGGGCCCTCGCTCCGGCGGACCGATCCGTCACCCGCGGCCCGTGAGGCGGGGGCGCACGGGCCGTCCGTGACGGATCGCACCCGAGCGACGGGCCGCGGGCTGGGAGGATGGGGGGATGACCTCGACGCTGCTCGACCGGATGCCGACGCCCGACGCGGACGGGCGCGTCGACGACGACGCGGTCTACCTGGCCTTCACCGAGTGGGCGGAGTCGCGCGGCCTCCCGCTCTACCCGGCGCAGGACGAGTCCATGCTCGAGATCGCCTCCGGCTCCAACCTGATCCTCTCGACGCCCACCGGCACCGGCAAGTCGCTCGTCGCGATCGGCGCGCACGCCGCGGCGCTCGCCTCCGGGCGCCGCAGCTTCTACACGGCGCCGATCAAAGCGCTCGTCTCCGAGAAGTTCTTCGCGCTGGTCGACGTCTTCGGCGCCTCCAACGTCGGGATGGTCACCGGCGACTCCTCGGTGAACGCCGACGCGCCGATCATCTGCTGCACGGCCGAGATCCTCGCGAACCTCGCGCTCCGGCACGGCGAGGACACGCCGGTCGACCAGGTCGTGATGGACGAGTTCCACTTCTACGCGGACCCGGCGCGCGGCTGGGCGTGGCAGGTGCCGCTGCTCACCCTCCCGCACGTGCAGTTCGTGCTGATGTCGGCCACCCTCGGCGACGTGACGGCGCTCGCCGCCGACCTCAGCCGCCGCACGGGCCGGGAGACCGCCCGGGTCACCGGCGTGGAGCGCCCGGTGCCGCTGCACTACTTCTACGAGATCGCTCCGATCCACGACTCCATCGAGGAGCTGCTCTCGACGAACCAGTCGCCGGTCTACGTCGTGCACTTCTCGCAGGCGGCCGCTCTCGAGCGTGCGCAGGCGCTCACCAGCGCGAACATCGCCACCCGCGAGCATCGCGACCGCATCGCCGAGGTGATCGGCGGCTTCCGCTTCACCACCGCGTTCGGCAAGACCCTCTCCCGGCTGCTCCGGCTGGGGATCGGCGTGCACCACGCGGGCATGCTGCCGAAGTACCGCCGCCTGGTCGAGCAGCTCGCCCAGCAGGGCATGCTGCGCGTGATCTGCGGCACGGACACCCTCGGCGTCGGCATCAACGTCCCGATCCGCACCGTGCTGCTCACCGCGCTGACCAAGTACGACGGCACCCGGACCCGCCAGCTCTCGGCCCGCGAGTTCCACCAGATCGCCGGCCGCGCCGGTCGCGCGGGGTACGACACCGCCGGGACCGTGGTCGTGCAGGCCCCCGAGCACGAGTCCGAGAACCGGAAGGCTCTCGACAAGATGGGCGACGACCCGAAGAAGCGGAGGAAGTGGGTCGCCAAGCGCGCGCCGCAGGGCTTCGTCAGCTGGGGCGAGCCGAGCTTCCGCAAGCTCGTCGACGCCGAGCCCGAGACGCTGACCTCGCACATGACGATCACGTCGGCGATGCTGCTGAACGTGATCGCCCGCGGCGGCGACGCCTACGCGAACGTGCACGCCCTGATCTTCGACAACCACGAGCCGTGGAAGCGGCAGCTGCAGCTCGCCCGCCGGGCGCTCGGCATCTACCGGACGCTGCGGGAGGCGGGCGTGGTCGAGCAGAGCGTCGGCGCCGACGGCGTGACCCGCATCCGCCTGACCGTCGACCTGCAGCCGAACTTCGCGCTCAACCAGCCGCTCTCGCCGTTCGCGCTGGCCGTGTTCGACGTTCTCGACCCGGAGTCGCCGAGCTTCGCGCTCGACGTGATCTCGGTGCTCGAGGCGACCCTCGACGACCCGCGCCCGATCCTGGGGGCCCAGCAGTTCCAGGCCCGCGGCGAGGCCGTCGCGGCGATGAAGGCCGACGGGATCGAGTACGAGGAGCGGATGGAGCTGCTCGAGTCCGTCACGCACCCCAAGCCGCTCGAGGAGCTCCTCGAGGCGACCTTCGAGACCTACACCGCGGCGCAGCCGTGGGTGAAGGACTTCGAGCTCTCGCCGAAGTCGGTCGTGCGCGACATGTACGAGCGGGCGATGTCCTTCGGCGAGTACACCGCCTTCTACAAGCTCTCCCGCTCGGAGGGACTGGTGCTGCGCTACCTGTCCGACGCGTTCCGCGCGGCCCGGCAGACCATCCCCGACGAGCTGAAGAACGAGGAGCTGCACGACCTGATCGAGTGGCTGGGCGAGCTCGTGCGCCAGGTCGACTCCTCGCTGGTCGACGAGTGGGAGGAGCTGGTCAACCCGGCGCTCCACTCGGCGGACCAGGCGATCGTGCCGCCCGCTCCGCGCCGCCTCACCGCGAACCACCGCGCCTTCCGCGTGCTGGTGCGCAACGAGATGTTCCGCCGGGTGACCCTCGCGGCCCTCGACGACCACGAGGCGCTCGGCGAGCTCGACGCCGCCGCCGGCTTCGACGCCGACGCGTGGGGTGCCGCGCTGGACGACTACTACGACGAGCACGACAGCATCGGCATCGGGCCCGACGCCCGGGGTCCGAAGATGCTGCTCGTCACGGAGGAGCCGACGCAGTGGCTCGTGCGGCAGATCCTCGACGATCCGGCCGGCGACCACGACTGGGGGATCTCGGCGACCGTCGACCTCGCCGAGTCGGACGAGCAGGGTGCGGCCGTCGTCCGCGTCACCTCGGTCGGCCGCCTGGACTGATCAGCGGCCGCGCTTCTCCCGGCGCTGCATCTCGGCGGCGATGTCCGCCTCGGTGATCTCCTTGCGGGCGGGACCCCAGATCGACGCGGCCTGGCCGACGACGCCGATCCCGATCCCGATCATCGGCCAGATCGGCCAGAAGTAGCCGTCGGCCCCTGTGCCGACCCAGACGGCGGTCGTGATCGCCGAGACGCTCGCCCATCCGCCGAGCGACCCCAGGAAGTCGCGGCGCCGCTTGACCTCGCGCACGGCGAGCGCGCGCTCGGCGTCCTCGACGCGGGCGGTCTCCACCTCCTCGCCGGAGGCGGCCGCCGGGACGACCTCCGCGGACCGGTCTCGCCGGGCGGACGGATCCGGAGTTCCCCACTCGTTCGTCATGCGGCCAGCCTACGCACGGGCCGTCGGCAGCGGTACGCGGGCTTCAGGCGGCGGTACGCGGGCTCAGGGGGCGGTCGCCTGCTCCGGCTGGCAGTGCGGGCACCACCAGGTGCGGCGCTGCTCGGGGTCGTCGCGGACCTCGTCGCGGACGAGCACCGTCGTGCCGCAGCGCAGGCACGGGCGCCCGGCGCGCCCCGCGACCCAGTGCCGATCGCCGCGGCGGGTGTCACCGGTGGTGGTCTGGAACATCCCCGGGATCGTGACGGAGGCGCGGAGGCCTCTCGCCGCGGTCGCCACGAGGGCGTGGACGTCGAGGGAGCCGATCGGCCGCCAGGGCCAGGCTCCGCGGAGGAAGCAGACCTCGTTGGCCCAGAGGTTGCCGAGGCCCGCGAGGCAGCGCTGGTCGAGGAGTGCGGCGACGACGGGCCGGTCCGGGAGGCGGGAGAGGCGCCGGACGGCCTCGTCGGTGTCCCAGTCCGCCCGGAGCGGGTCGGGCCCGAGGTGTCCGACGGCGCGCGGCTCGTCGCGGGTGGCGAGGAGCTCGACGACCGGGAGGTCGATGCCCCACACGGTCGAGCCGTCGTCGAGGCGGAGGCGGACGCGGACGTCCTTCTGCACCGAGCGGGGGACCGCTCGGCCGGGAGCGGTCACGGTCCAGGAGCCCTGCATCCGCAGGTGGGTGTGCAGGGTCGTTCCGCCGGAGAAGCGGGTGAGGAGGTGCTTGCCGTGGGTGTCGTGCTCGAGGATCCTCAGCCCGGCGAGGGAAGTGCCGGCCGCGTCCGCGGAGCGCAGCTCGCCCTCGAGGACGGTGCGACCGTCCGCCGCCCGCCTGAGGCGGGCGGCGAGACGGTGCACACTGTCTCCCTCGGGCATCCCCGAACTCTAGGAGCCGGAGCTCGTCGAGGTCAGGGGTCGCGCGGGATCAGGCGCCGCGGTACGCCTGCTTGTAGACGCGCTCGGTGCCGTCGGGCGCGGTGACCTCGATGGTCGCCGTGCCGGCCTTGATGGGCTTGAAGACGGTCACGGTCTTCACCGTGAACGACTGGCCGGGCTTGACCGTCTTCTTCGTCTTGCTGCCGTACGCCGTCGTGATCTCGATCGAGACCGTCTCGTCGCCGTTGTTCACCGCCGACACCGTCAGCGTCCGCACGACGGCGAGGCGCTTGGTGGAGGCGGTGGTCGCGACGTCGATGACCGTGACGGGCTCGGGCTCCGGGTCCGTCTGGGTCTCGGGCAGGTCGAGGCCGACGACGACCGGGTCGTGGTCGCTGGAGCGGTACGCCGAGGTGTCGTAGAAGATCGTCGCGTTGTAGTCGTAGCGGCTGTACTCCAGTGCCACGGACTCGCCGCTGTTGATGTTCCAGGTGTCGACCCCGGTGACCGTCCTGTCGGCCGCGGGCGAGGCGAAGACGTGGTCCAGCGAGCCGACCGCGCCGTCGAACGAGTACGAGTACTTGCCGTCCTTCGCACCCTGGTCGATGTAGCCGGCGTCGGTGATCACCTTCACCGGGTCCTCCTTCGAGTAGGCGTTGAAGTCGCCCAGCAGGTAGACGAGCTCGGTGGCCTTCTCGGTGCGGAGGCGGTCGGCGAAGGCGACGAGGGCGGTCGCCTGCTTCACGCGCGAGGCGTTCGAGGCGCCCTGGCCGTCGCCCTGGTCGGCGTCGGCGCC
>NZ_PSUC01000159.1:0-4769 GCF_002931635.1 Rathayibacter sp. AY2B7
CGCGAACACCTCGCCGCGCGGCGAGAAGGCGATGACGAGCATCCAGTACAGCGGGAAGAACACGATCGCCGAGGCGACGATCGCGACGACCAGGCGGACCGGACGGGGGCGGACCGGGACGCGGTGGCCGACGCCCCAAAGCGCCGAAGCACGACGGGACACGGGGCTCGAGGCTCGGAGCTCCGGGACACGGGGCTCGGAGCTCGGGGCTCGGAGCTCGGAGCTCGGAGCTCGGAGCTCGAGGCTCGACGAAGCGCCAACGCGCCGACGGACCTCGCGGCGCCGGAGGTGCGAGAGCGCGAGGGCGCCTGGTCGTGTCCAGGCACGGCGATGCACCGCCTCGCGGCCGACGGAGTGTCGGATCGCCCGGCAGGTCGGGCTGCGGATCAGAACGGCGGAGACGCGTCCACGAACCGCGGCCGCGTCGGCGCCAGCACCGAGGGCGACGCCCGAGGTGACGACGGTCGCGATGACCACAACTGCGAGGACGAGGATCGTGGTGGCAGCAGGTGCGGCTGCTGTTCCGGCTCCCGCTGCGGCTCCGGCTCCGGCTCCGGCTGCGGCTGCGGCTCCGGCTCCGGCTCTTCTGCCGACAGCGGCGTCGGTCGTCGCGTGGGCGGCAGCGGAGCCCCGGGCAGCGCCCGCGGTCGGTCGGTGATCCGACGGCCGGTGGGGGTCGTCCAGACGACGGTGCCGTCCGGATGGAGGGAGTAGGTCCAGCGGTCGCCGTGGCGGACGTGGTGGTGCGCGACGCAGAGCGAGGCCAGGTTGCCGAGGGCGGTCTCGCCTCCGTTCCGCCACTCGAGGGTGTGATCGGCCTCCGCCGTCGACGCCGCGCGGGTGCAGCCGGGGAACCGGCAGGTCCGGTCGCGCAGCTGCAGTTGGAGGCGCATCCGAGGGGGTGGGACGCGGAGGGTCCTGCCGACCGACGTCACCACTCCCGTGTCCGGATCGGTCAGCACCCGCGTGAAGGTGGCCGCCGTGCGCACGAGCTCCCGGGCGACGTCGGCGGGGACCAGACCGTAGCCGTCGAGTTCGGCCGGTGCGTCGTCGAGGCCGACTGCGGTGCTGGCGGCCAGGGTGAGGCGCACGTCGGCGCGGACTCCGGAGACGGAGGCGGGAATTCCGGAGACCGAGGCGTGGATTCCGGAGACCGAGGCGGAGACCGCGCTCGCTCCTTCTCCCGAGGATCCGTCTGCGGAGATGTCGCCGTCGATGAGCAGATCGACGAGGGCGTCGGCCCGCAGCTGTGCGAGCGTCCGGCCGTCGCCGAGGGAGATGTCGGCGTCTCCACCGGCGCCGCCACCCGTCTCCGCGCCGAGCTCGGCACCAGCACCAGCACCAGCACCAGCACCAGCACCAGCACCAGCACCAGCACCAGCGTCCGTCCGCGCGCCGACTGCCACCGGAGCATCGCCACGGGCACCAGCACCGCTCTGTGCAGTCGCACTCGCACTCGCACTCGCACTCGCACTCGCACTTGCACCTGCACCTGCACCTGCACCTGCACCTGCACCTGCACCTGCACCTGCACCGAGCCCGATCCCCGCCGCGTCCGCCCCGTCGCGGAGCGAGCGGGCGATTCGGTCGAGACGGTTGTAGGCGCCGACCGCGACCGGGGCCGGCAGCAGGGCGCAGAGCGTGGCCATGCCGTCGGCCTCGGCGCCGAGCCACACGCTGCGGTCCTCGCGGGCACGGGCGTGGCGCTCGGTGAACGGCTGCTCGTGCAGCTCGTCGCGCAACCGCGCCACGGTCCGGCGGAGCTGGGTGGGCGTCTGCGTGAGCGCCGCGGCGGCCGCCCGCTCGTCGAAGGACGCGCGCGACGGAGCGGGGAGGGTCGCGGCGGCGGCGCAGACGACCTCGCCGGCCTCCCAGAGGATCCGGGCCTCGGCCAGGAGGGGGCGGGTCGCCGGGAGATCCTCGATGAGGAGCCGAGCGTGCTCGAGACGTCGAGACGCCGCGCGCTCCGACATCCCGAGCGCCGTCGCGAACTCGGCTCGGATCGAGCGCTCCACGAGGTCACCCGCCTCGCTCCGGGAGAGACGGCTCCCCCGCGCGAACGACCCCGGGACGAGCAGCGCCGCCCGGTACGCCGTGTGCAGGGCGACGGCCCCCGCGAGCAGCATCGGTGCCGAGGAGCGGGCGAGCCCCGCCGCGAGACCGGCGAGCGCGCGCACCGCGTCGAGCGTCCGCGCCGTCTCGACCGCCTGCACCGCCTCGACCGCCTGCACCGCCTCGACCGTCTGCACCGCGTCACCCGAACTTCTCATACGTGTATTGAATCAGCGACCACCGACATCGGGCCGGGGTCCATGACCAGGATCGGGACAACGGAGCCGTTACCCCGCCTGTGGAGGGAGGACCGGCGGCGAGCGCGGGCTCGCACATCGCTGTCCGCGCGATTCCTGAGCCGAGCCACCAGCCCGCGCCGCCCGCCCCGCTCGAACCCGGGCCGCTCGAACCCGGCCCGATGTCGGTGGTCGCTGATTCAATACACGTATGAGAAGTTCGGGTGACGCGGTGCAGACGGTCGAGGCGGTGCAGGCGGTCGAGGCGGTGCAGGCGGTCGAGACGGCGCGGACGCTCGACGCGGTGCGCGCGCTCGCCGGTCTCGCGGCGGGGCTCGCCCGCTCCTCGGCACCGATGCTGCTCGCGGGGGCCGTCGCCCTGCACACGGCGTACCGGGCGGCGCTGCTCGTCCCGGGGTCGTTCGCGCGGGGGAGCCGTCTCTCCCGGAGCGAGGCGGGTGACCTCGTGGAGCGCTCGATCCGAGCCGAGTTCGCGACGGCGCTCGGGATGTCGGAGCGCGCGGCGTCTCGACGTCTCGAGCACGCTCGGCTCCTCATCGAGGATCTCCCGGCGACCCGCACCCTCCTGGCCGAGGCCCGGATCCTCTGGGAGGCCGGCGAGGTCGTCTGCGCCGCCGCCGCGACCCTCCCCGCTCCGTCGCGCGCGTCCTTCGACGAGCGGGCGGCCGCCGCGGCGCTCACGCAGACGCCCACCCAGCTCCGCCGGACCGTGGCGCGGTTGCGCGACGAGCTGCACGAGCAGCCGTTCACCGAGCGCCACGCCCGTGCCCGCGAGGACCGCAGCGTGTGGCTCGGCGCCGAGGCGGACGGCATGGCCACGCTCTGCGCCCTGCTGCCGGCCCCGGTCGCGGTCGGCGCCTACAACCGTCTCGACCGAATCGCCCGCTCGCTCCGCGACGGGGCGGACGCGGCGGGGATCGGGCTCGGTGCAGGTGCAGGTGCAGGTGCAGGTGCAGGTGCAGGTGCAGGTGCAGGTGCAAGTGCGAGTGCGAGTGCGAGTGCGAGTGCGAGTGCGACTGCACAGAGCGGTGCTGGTGCCCGTGGCGATGCTCCGGTGGCAGTCGGCGCGCGGACGGACGCTGGTGCTGGTGCTGGTGCTGGTGCTGGTGCTGGTGCTGGTGCTGGTGCTGGTGCCGAGCTCGGCGCGGAGACGGGTGGCGGCGCCGGTGGAGACGCCGACATCTCCCTCGGCGACGGCCGGACGCTCGCACAGCTGCGGGCCGACGCCCTCGTCGATCTGCTCATCGACGGCGACATCTCCGCAGACGGATCCTCGGGAGAAGGAGCGAGCGCGGTCTCCGCCTCGGTCTCCGGAATCCACGCCTCGGTCTCCGGAATTCCCGCCTCCGTCTCCGGAGTCCGCGCCGACGTGCGCCTCACCCTGGCCGCCAGCACCGCAGTCGGCCTCGACGACGCACCGGCCGAACTCGACGGCTACGGTCTGGTCCCCGCCGACGTCGCCCGGGAGCTCGTGCGCACGGCGGCCACCTTCACGCGGGTGCTGACCGATCCGGACACGGGAGTGGTGACGTCGGTCGGCAGGACCCTCCGCGTCCCACCCCCTCGGATGCGCCTCCAACTGCAGCTGCGCGACCGGACCTGCCGGTTCCCCGGCTGCACCCGCGCGGCGTCGACGGCGGAGGCCGATCACACCCTCGAGTGGCGGAACGGAGGCGAGACCGCCCTCGGCAACCTGGCCTCGCTCTGCGTCGCGCACCACCACGTCCGCCACGGCGACCGCTGGACCTACTCCCTCCATCCGGACGGCACCGTCGTCTGGACGACCCCCACCGGCCGTCGGATCACCGACCGACCGCGGGCGCTGCCCGGGGCTCCGCTGCCGCCCACGCGACGACCGACGCCGCTGTCGGCAGAAGAGCCGGAGCCGGAGCCGCAGCCGCAGCCGGAGCCGGAGCCGGAGCCGCAGCGGGAGCCGGAACAGCAGCCGCACCTGCTGCCACCACGATCCTCGTCCTCGCAGTTGTGGTCATCGCGACCGTCGTCACCTCGGGCGTCGCCCTCGGTGCTGGCGCCGACGCGGCCGCGGTTCGTGGACGCGTCTCCGCCGTTCTGATCCGCAGCCCGACCTCCCGGGCGATCCGACACTCCGTCGGCCGCGAGGCGGTGCATCGCCCTGCCTGGACACCACCAGGCGCCCTCGCGCTCTCGCCCCTCCGGCGCCGCGAGGTCCGTCGGCGCGTTGGCGCTTCGTCGAGCCTCGAGCTCCGAGCTCCGAGCTCCGAGCTCCGAGCCCCGAGCTCCGAGCCCCGTGTCCCGGAGCTCCGAGCCTCGAGCCCCGTGTCCCGTCGTGCTTCGGCGCTTTGGGGCGTCGGCCACCGCGTCCCGGTCCGCCCCCGTCCGGTCCGCCTGGTCGTCGCGATCGTCGCCTCGGCGATCGTGTTCTTCCCGCTGTACTGGATGCTCGTCATCGCCTTCTCGCCGCGCGGCGAGGTGTTCGCG